>CAYSTL010000059.1:0-10298 GCA_964433785.1 uncultured Thermoplasmata archaeon | reverse complement strand
AGAAGTATATCTAACAGTGCATAATGACGTTTATATGCTTCTTCGTTAGAGTGCTCGTATCCCATTGCGTTCCCCTGTCTGACAACAAGCTCTATTATTACTAATCGGGCTGATATTATAAAAGTATCGTTGGTTTTTTAGCTATTTTAATGGAAAAAGATTTAAATCGCCTAAGTAATAGGGTTCCGATTAGTATGCTAGAGGAGATATCAGAACTGATAGGACTTCAAGTTTATACCAAGAAGGGAATGTTTTTAGGAACAGTAGATAATATCGTTATGGACCTAGATGAGGGAAAGGTTAACGGTGTATTCGTTGGAGACACGAATCCCCTGCTGGTTGAAGATTCTAAAAACGTAAATGTTCCATTCAGATGGGTTACAGCTGTAGGAGACATTATAATTCTCAGTCATTTCCCAGAAAGACTTTCAGTATCAGGTGAAGGCGAATAATATAAAGGGCGGGGATCGAACTGCCACCAAAAATTGACGAATCCTGCTATATAGCAGATGATTCAACGATAATAGGAAATGTATCTATCGCCAGAGGATGCAGTGTTTGGCCTAAAGCTGTGATCAGAGGAGACCAGAATTCGATAACTATCGAGAAGGGCTCTAACGTCCAAGACGGTGCTGTCATACACGTCGATGAACAACATAAAACGAAGATTGGGAAGGACGTGACTTTAGGTCATAATGCCGTCATACACGGTTGTGAGATCGGTGACGAAACGATAGTAGGTATGAATGCTACAGTCCTCAGCGGTGCAAAGGTCGGCAAGAACTGCATCATAGGAGCGAACGCTTTGGTCCCGCAGGACAAAGAGATACCAGATTACAGTATAGCTGTAGGTGTACCTGTAGATATCCTTAAAGAGGGAGACGAGAGTTTAAAAGAAAAGACGAAAGCAAATGCAAAGCATTACCATCAATTGAGAGATGAACATAAAGAAGGTAAATACGAGATATACAAAAAGTAACTCGGTCAATCGGACTTTTACATCTCTCGGAGTTATTCAAACGATATTCTGAATCATAAAAAACCGATTTGTCAATTTAAAATGTTCTCTATACATACGGCTGTTTAAAAACCAATATAACTCTTTTTTCTTTTTCTGGTACAATTTTTACATCTATCTTGTTTTTGGTCCTATTATTGACCAATTTAAATGAGTCTTTTCTACCACTCCTTATCGAGTGAGCGATCGTGTTCAGATCATCTTTACCCAACCTAAATAACATGTCAGACCATTTATTGCCCAATATTTCCTCCCGATCGATCCCCATCATATCTACAAAAGAAGTATTCACATCTTCGATAACGATATCGTGGGGACTTCCTCTTTTGTCTTCTATAAGTTTACCAAATACAATACTCTCTTCAACCGCATTGTAAGCCTTTCTGTACTTACTGCTTTTCTGATCGATCTTTTTCATCTCTTCTATCTCTTTAGATATGTCATAAATTGACAATAATAGGTCCTCTTCAGAATCGATCTTGATCTTTCTAACATCAAAAGATAGAATCCTTTCGATACCACTGCTGTATTTCTTGATAATCCTGGTTGAGAAATTACCGCTATTCTCCAAGCTTTCTTTAACTTTTTTATACGTGAATGAACCCTCACTCTCTATAGGCCATTCAAAGATGGACTCAGTTTTGAATCCGTCTTCTGGATATTCTAGATATTCCAAAGCAGTTTTATTAAATGATATAGGAGTGTAGTCCTCTGGATCAACGATAACAATACCGTTTGGAAGGTAATCATATAACTCTCCAAAATCTTTCGATCCAGCTGACCTATCTTCTATCTTTGGAAGCTTTTCAACTCTTTTGATAGTTATCAAAGCACCGAGAATATTCCCAGATCTCTTCAATATAGGATTACCGTTAAAAACTACTCTCTCTTTACCGTTCCTCGTATTCATATAGACTAAATCATACTGTAAGAAATCTTCTTTACCATCAAACATATCCCGGATCGATGCATCTATTCTTTCTCCGGATCCATCAATAAATAAATCAAAGTGATCTTCGAATCTATCACCGATGACTTCATTCTTTTCTATATTGAACAATTCCTCAGTCGAAGAGTTCACGAAGGCTATATTCCCACTCCTATCCGTGGTTATAATTGGGTCTGCAAAGCTGTCCAATATATTGAAGGTCAGTGAAAGCCATTCTTTACTTTGACCCAACTCTTCCTCCATCTCTTTTATTTCTGTCACATCCCTGATTATGCCATTAAAATGATCTAATTTACCCTTATCATCTTTCACAGCTCTCGCGGTATCTTCTACCCAAATTACATCCCCATCAGGTTTCCTCACTTTGTATTCAAAATCTTCCACGATACCTTTCTCTTCGATCCTTTTCATCCACTTTTTCCTATCACCTGGATCTACAAACAGATCAAAAGCATTTACTGTCCTTAATTTCTTTACTTCAGAATATCCTAAGATCTCTGCTAAAGCCTCATTACCATCTATTATTTTACCGTCTGGAGTGGTCTTATATATACCGACAGGTAGGTTTTTGACCAGATCCTCGTATCTTCTTTCACTTTCGATCAACATTTTCTTTGTTTCGTAATGCTTTATCTCCTGCTTTATCTCTTTAGAAAGGATCTTGAATTGTTTCGATAATCTTTCCTTTTTGATCATGTACCTGTCTGCACCGTAATTGAGTGCATCCATCGCAGCTTCTTCATCTCCAGCAGCTGTCAATATTATAAAAGGTATCTCAATACCCTGGTCCCTTACATTTTTCAGTAGCTCAATACCATCCATGCTGGGCATCTTGTAATCCGTTATGAGTGTATCAAAACTATCTTCCGACAAAAGATCTAACGCTTCTTTCCCTGATTTTGCTGTCTTTACCTCAAATTCATCATCCTGTTTGGAAAGTATGATCTCTGCCTGTTTTAACACGTCTACATCATCATCGACGAACAATATATTGATCAAGGTTTATCAGTTTATATATTGATTTAAATGATATTTAATTTTAATTACTATAATGTATTAGTTATTTATTTAAAATTATATCAAATCTTGCTCCGCCGAGTTCAGAATCCATTATCTTTATCTTACCATCGTATGTATCGACTATCCTTTTTACGAGATACATACCTATTCCCAGACCCGAGGAATTTTTGTCCTTAAAACCTCTATCAAATAATTTATCGACCATGTCTTCTTCAATACCCTTCCCGTCATCTTCGACATGTACTGTTATGTCATCTTCATGTTCATCTATCTTTATCCTGATGACATCTCCCTGAGAATGATTTATAGAGTTTTCAAGTATGTTATTGAACATCTCTTCCAGTAACGGTCCTGCCATAACTGTCGTTTCTTCTTCCTCATAATCCACTTCCATGCCCTTCTCCTGTGCCTTATTTCTGTAGTTTTCCAGTGACTTTTTTATATACTTGTTTAAAGATACCTCTGCTATCTCATCCTCTCTATCTATTTCTTTTAACATGCCTACCTTCTTGAGTAACTTTTGTCCCTCTCTATTTACTGTGGATGCCTTCTCAATCAATTCCTCATTTCTATCAGATAACTCTTCGTCATCTACCAACTGAAGATAGCCCTGGATGATCTGGTTTTTGTTTTTCAGATCGTGTCTTAATAGCGTCAGTAAAAATTCTTCTCTATTATAAACTTCAGTTCTCTGGATGGCTTCAGAAACATTGAGCATGAGTAATTCAGTCAACTGAAGGTCCTCTTCAGAGAAGGACCCTTTATGTTTTGAAACAGCCTGAAAAACACCATAATCTCCAATGGGTACGCTTATGGCTGATTTATATTCCTCTTTGATGGGTTTAGCCCCTTGAAATTCTTTTAGATCATCTACTAAGTAGGATTGTTGGTTCCTGTAAGTCATCGCACCTAATCCACCTTCTTCGAGTTTACGTTCCTTTGCACCACCTTCTGGTGCTGCAGATGAAACGTGTTTCAATACAAATCTATCTCCCTCTACCTTATCGATGGAACATATATCAAAATCCAAGATCTTTTCTGCTGCCCTTCCTGCTATCTCTATTATCTCATCCTCTCCATTACAACTTTCTAATTCAGCAATATATTCGATCAACTTTTGGATCTTGATCTTACTCCTCAATAGATCCTTTGTCAGTTCGTGAAGTCTTTCGATATCACTTGCCCTTTTGATAGCCATCTCTGCCTGTCTGGCAAAGGTCTTAATCTTTTTAACGTGAGTCTCATCGAATCTTTCTCCTTTTTTCCCTATAGACAAAATACCTATTACCTCTCCATCATCGAACATCGGAACTGCTAAAGTTGATTCAGGTTCATCCTCTTCAGTACCAGGGATAGTTTTCGTCTCAGATTCTGCTTCCTCCTCATTTATATATTCAGCTTCTCCAGTTAAAACAACATTACCGGCTACACCTTCTCCGTATTTTATATCGTACGACATCAGTTCTTCAGAATATTCGGGATCGTTTGTATAGATAGGTTTCAAGATCTCCTTTTCTGGATAGGCAAGATAGACTGTACAATCAGCAGCTCCCAGCAAACCTTTGGCTTCGTCAGCAATTATCTTTATGACTTTATCCAGATCTTTCTCTTTAGACAACGATAATGTTGTGTTGTATATACTCTCATAGGTCTTTTTGGATTCTTTAAGCTCTCTTTCATATTGTATACGTTTCAAAGCCTCACTGGCATGAGATATCAGCAACTCAGCCATCTCTAAGTCTCTCTCGTCAAATTTGTATTTTTCTTCAGAAATGCCTAAGAATACTCCTATATCCAAAATCGGTACACTGATACAAGAATTAAATCTATCTTCGGACGGTTTTGTAAAATCGTGATCATATACATCATTTATAATATATGACTCTTTATCTTGATACGTCTTACCGACCAAACCCTGATCGACCGGCATCAGATTATCTTCAGGAATCTCATCATATGAAGTGGCTTTTATCTCTAAATAAAGTCCATCAGCAATGTTGATACTACATATCTCAAAACCAAGTATCTTTTTGGCTGCATCTATTATCATGTCATAGACTTCTTGTTCATCTTTACTTCTCTCTAATTTATTGGCTATATCGTGAAGTTCTTCTATCTTTTTCTTATTTTCCTCGATCTCCTTTTCCTTATCAACTCTATTCAATGCCTCGGCTATATGAGACATCAACAATTCTGCTAATTCCTTATCTTCGTTGTCAAAATAGCCCACCTCACCAGATACCGCCTGGAAAACACCTATGTCCCCTATAGGTACACTCAAAACAGATCGAATATAATCTCTATATCTCCTAGGATATTCCTTTTTCCTGACATCATCGATGACGTAAGAATCTTTATTTTTATATGTTCTAGTATCCACACCATCATCCTCAAGATCTCCTATCTTTATATCCTCGCCATACACCCCTCTCGAATTGGCTTTTGTTATTATTTTATTACCTTCGACTATATCTATGTAACAGACCTCGAACTCTAATGTCTCTTCCGCAGTTTCTATCCCTATCCTATAGATATCCTTTTTTGATTGGATACCCTGTAGATCTGCAGCTATCTCATGCAGTTGTTTGATCTTTTTCTTGCTACTTTCCAATTTCAACTCAGTTTCCTTCAACTCAGATATCTCTCTAGAAAATGCAAATACGACTTCCTCACCAAAATACCTACCTCTACTCAATTTAACGTCTTCTGGAAATATCTCGCCACTCTCTTTCTGACCCCAAAATTCGAATCTTTGTGGATGACCATCGAACGCTTTTTCAACTTTGTTTTTTATCTCATTTAGGTCATTTTTTCCTGGGGCGGATAATTTTTCTGGTGTTCCACCTATGATCTCATCCTTTGAATATCCATACATTTCTACGGCTGATTTATTAATATCTATAAAGTTACCTTCCTCATCCTGAATATAGATGGCGTCCTGAGAATTCTCGAACAAACCGTGATATGTCTCTTCAGATAGTTTCAATGCCTTTTCTGTCTCTTTTCTATCCGTGATATCTATAGCAGATACAAGAACTGCATTATCCCCGTCCAGTTTTATCGGAGTACCTCTGAAATCTATCCATTTTTCCTCTCCACCCTTGGTTAAAATTTTAAATTCATAATTACTTTCAGGATTCTCTCCCTGTAACCTAGCCTTACCTCTCTTCTTTATCAGGTCCTTATAGTCAGGGTGAACAACTTCCCAAAATTTCATGTTCAATAACTCTTCTTCCTCATGACCTGTGATCTCTTCTGCGGCCTTATTCACATAATTCCATTCTTCATCCTGATAAATCATCACAGCCACTGGAACTGCTTCAGTAAATGTTCTAAATTTTTCTTCGTTCTCCACAAGTCTCTGTTGGGCTCTATTATACTCTATTTCCTGCACTATGGCTTCTGATAAAATACTGTATTGGGATTCGGGATCACCACCTTTATTCAGATACCTATTCGCACCGAGATTCAAAGCTCTAATTGCAACCTCCTTTCTATCCCTTCTAGTAAAAATTAAGAACGGAATATTACTACCTTTTCCTCTTATTTTTTTTAAAAAATCTAATCCATCTGTCCCGGGCATCTGGTAATCAGACACTATTGCATCAAAATCCCTTTCTTCCAACATCTCTAAAGCTTCTTCAGCAGACCTTGCAGTATGGACTTCAATTTCACTTATCTGCTTTTCTAAAAATAATTTTGATTGTTCTAAGATATGATACTCATCGTCAACATGTAATACATCCATAAAGTATCTGCTCAGTGTATACTAAATCAAACTAATAAAAGTTCCGTAAAAAGATTAATCGGATGGTTTCTTCAGTATCACTTCGAATTTTGCTCCGCCTAGGTCTGAATCATCCACCTTTATGGTTCCACCATAGTTTTCAGCTATATTTCTTGTTAGATGTAGACCGATACCCAGGCCTTTAGATCCTCTTCCTTTATATCCTCTCTCGAATATCTCATCTTTTTTATCCTTTTCAATACCGACACCATTATCTTCGATGTTTATTTTTATATTGTTCTTTTCTTCATGAACTGAAATTCGTATCTTATCTCCTTGACTGTGTAAAACTGAATTTTCTATAAGATTATAGAATAATTCTTTGAGCAGTGGACCACCCATAACATCTATACTCTCATTTTCATATTCTAGTTCTATATCTTCTTCAATATTCGACCTGTTCTTCTCGATCGCATCACGTAGATACATATCTACATTCACTTCTCTAACCTCTTCCTCCCTGTTTATATCTTTCAATGTACCGACCTTTTCCAGCAGTTCCTGTCCCTCTATCGTAGCATTCATCGTCTTATCGATCATATCTTTATACTTGTCTGGAATATCGGCATCTTCGAGTATCTGCAGATATCCTCTGATAACTTGTGTCTTGTTCTTTAGATCGTGTCTTAAAAGAGTGAGTAAAAATTCCTCTCTATCATCAGCCTGAATTCTGGTCAGAGCGTTATTAACATGAGAAACCAGTAATTCAGCCATCTCTAGATCATTTTCATCGAAATCTGATCTCTTTAAGGATTTAGCTTGGAACACACCATGGTTTCCAACTGGTATACTGATACCAGATTTGTATTCATCAGTGCTGGGATAGGATTCTTTATCTTTCTGAAGATCGTCTATAACGAATTTTTCGTGATTCGAATAGGTCTTGCCGGCGATACTCTTGTCCATGGGCATATGTTTCTGATCCTCTGGAGATATTTTAGAAGAACTTTCTTTTACTACCAGTTCATTCCCCTCAGGTATCAAAATTGTGCAAAGATCAAATTCTAAAACACTCTCTGCTGCCTTTATCGTCAACTCATACACTTCTTCCCTAGTTTTTGCTGATTCCATATCAACAGCTATCTCATGTAGTTTCTGGATTTTCTCCTTACTCTCTTTTAATTTTTGTTCGGTCTCCTTCCTATCAGAGATATCTCTATTAACAGATAGAGCCACTTTTTCTCCTTCGAATTCAATCGGAGTGATCACTACCTCGGTCCAAAATTCACTCCCATCTTTCCTTCTTTTCTTTTCTGTAAACCTTACCTCTCCTTTTTCTACCAATTCATTTTCCCTTATCCCATGCTTCAACTCTTCCGACTCTTGTACCGAAATATCCTCTATTATATTCTTACCTTTTAGTTCATCTATAGAATATCCAGTCATATCTGATGCTGCAGGATTTGCTTCTATTATCCTCCCGGCATCATCTCCTCCTATCGTGGTCACGAAGATCCCATCTCTTATCTCATCAAAAAATGTCCTAAATTTTTCCTCAGCCTGTTTTAGATCCGTTATATCATTACCAGAAGCGAGTATACTTTTTTCTCCTTTACCATCTTCAAGTATCTTGTAGTTCCATTCTACAATCCTCTTTTTGCCCTCTTTAGTTAGCACAGATTGTATTATGGATGTTTGATCCTCTAGATCATCATTCAATAATTTATCAAACTTATCGAAAACATCTTCCCTACTCTTTTCCGGGATGAAATTTTCAACCCAATTTTGTCCGATTATGTTTTCTTCTTCATACTCTAGAATTCTACTTCCAGTCTCATTTATCATCTCTATATCTTTATCTCCGTCTAAAACCAGCATTATCACGTCAGCTACATCGATATATTTTTGCAGTTTTTCTTTTTCTTTCTTAAGCTTTTTTTGGGCCTCTTTTCTTCCGGTTATATCCCGAACTATAGACATCAAATACCTTTTCCCAGAGATATCCATGCTGTTAAGGACTACTTCTGCATCGAAGTTTTCACCATTATATGTTTGATGTACCCACTCAAAGATCTGAGTTTCTCCGTTCAAAGCTCTATTTATCCTCCTTTTAGATAAGTCCCCTGAATCCCTACCATCTGGTTGAGTTTCTGGAGAAAACATATAGGGTGCTTCGCCTATGATATCAACCCTGTCACATTCGAACATATCAAGAGCGCCTTGATTACATTCGATAAACTCTTCCCCATCCATTATAAAAAATGCATCTTTAGCGGTCTCAAATAGAGTTTCATACATCTTTTGATTTCTCTTCTTCTCAACCACCTGAACGATAGATTTAGCCAATACACCATACTGAGCCTTTGGATCCCAGCCTTTCTGTAGATACTGATCAGCTCCATTATTAAGAGCCTTCATAGCCACCTCTTCCCAACCCTTTCCAGTGAACATAATAAATGGTATGTCATTTCCTTTATCTCTCAAGGTCTTCAGTAAATCTATGCCTGTTTTATCCGGCATCTTATAATCAGAAACGACTGCATCGAAATCCTCATCCTCTATCTTATCCAACGCATCCTCGATAGCCTGAACAGAGTCCACTTTCAATTTCTCATTTTTATCTTCTAAGAAAAAATTACCTTCTCTCTCCAGGAATATCTTACCTTGTTCAACTATACCGGGTTCGTCATCTACTAAAAGTACCCTCATTCATAAAACCCCTGTTTGCACTCACCTACATGTGTTTTTAGAATATTTAATATTTGAGGAGAGAATCTTATTTTCAATATTCTATACCTTTCCTTGCCTTAAATCCTTCTTTGTATGGATGCTTTATTTCTTCCATAGATGTTACTAGATCTGCTTTCTCTATAAGTTCATCTTCCGCATTTCTACCTGTGATGATTATCTCAGTATTTTCAACTTTATCTAGTAGTTTCAATACAGCCTCTAATTCGATGAGATCAAAATATATTGATAAATTCAATTCATCCATTATTATGATATCCCAATCCTCTTCAACGATGGCTTTTTCTGCCCTATCGAAGGCTTCTTCTGCCTTTTTATAATCGTCCTCACTCGCTTCTCCGTTTATAATAAAATCGGGTTTGCCATACTGTTCGACAGTTATCTTTTCCATCTTATCCGCGGCCTTTACTTCACCCGATTTTCGGTTCTTAAGGAACTGTATCACCAGAGTCTTGAGGTCATGACCTGAAGCCCTTAAAGCTACACCGAATGCAGCGGTCGTTTTTCCCTTACCGTCACCAGTATAGACCTGAATTATGCTGTTTTCCATCTCTATCATCTCTCAAATTAAAAATGGTATGAATGAATTTATAAAGCTTAAAACCCAATCGGATAATCCACCTAGATACCAAAGTGCTGCCAATATTATTGCGATCAATATCAAAACGATCACACATTTTACTATCTTCCAAACTACCCATACGATTATTATCAATATCAAGATCCCTATCAACACACTGATCGGTATTATGGCAGACATCGTAATTTTATCAATATAGTCTTACAAATAATTAACTGATAGCCTGAAAACTTAAATAACTGACCAATTTCCTTTT
>CAYSTL010000058.1:4518-10386 GCA_964433785.1 uncultured Thermoplasmata archaeon | reverse complement strand
GTCTGAGAAGAAAGTATAAATAACAGTTATAGACCATAGTATTCAATTGAATAACGATGTTATATCGATCGGTTTTGGTAACGTTGGTCTTACTTGTAGGGGCCATGTCTTCTACTTTTGTGATAGCTGACGAAAGTGGCTCAGAAGGTGTTCCATCACCACCAGAGGATCTCATAATTGCAACTTGTGAAAGAGAGATAAGTTTAAGATGGAATCCAGGTAGCAGTGATGATCAAGGGATATATCAGTACAGAATATATCGAGGCTCGAGTGAAGAAAATATTTCCTTTTACACGATAGTTGACGGCACCACTAGAGTGTATAAAGATCCGAATGGAGATGTCGATAAGACCTTTTATTATTACATAAAAGCCGTCAATGAATACGGCGAATCCGAGCCCAGTGAAATAGTGAAGGCGACTCCATCATGTGGCGCAGTGATTCCTCATCCGCCTAGAAATTTGACCTATACGAAGAATAAAACCAGTATAGAACTAGAATGGGACGAACCTGTAAGTGATGGTGGATTCATATTGGCTCAATACAGGATTTACAGGAAAATATCTGATGGAGAATTCAGGTTGATAGATACGGTGAACAGCAGACAGACGAATTATACAGATCATGATGTAAATACTGAGTTAACCTACAGATACTACGTCACAGCCATGAATAGGGTCGGTCCTTCGGAGAGAAGTGAGATCGTGACAGTGTTTGAAGAAAATAGTAAAACTTCTCAGATGGATCTAGGATATGTTGGATTGATTATACCGATGGCTTTAGCAATAGCTTTGCTTATATTTATAGTGAAAAGAAAGTACTATCATTGAATATCCAGACTTATATCGATCGATTCTATTTGGTGTGTAAGGGCACCGACTGATATAACACCGACACCTGTTTCTGCTACATCTTTTATATTTTCTAAGGTGATCCCACCTGATGCCTCTATGAGAGCTTCATAATCGATAAGATCTACTGCTTTCCTCATTTCTTCCAGATCCATATTATCGAGCATAATTATATCCGCTTTATTTTCTAGAGCTGCCTTTACACCGTCCAGATCCTCGACCTCTACTTCTATTTTCACTGTATGTGGGATATCATCCATTACCTTACTGATTGCTTCGCCGATATCCCCTGCTGCTGTGATATGGTTATCCTTTATCAGAACAGCATCGTAGAGACCCATCCTGTGATTTTTCCCTCCACCTAAGCGGACCGCCCACTTCTCCAATACCCTCAGATTGGGTGTGGTTTTTCTAGTATCCACTACTTCGGTATCATAATTTTTTAATCTTTCAACATATCTACTGGTCTTAGTAGCTATACCAGACATCCTCTGTAGAAAGTTCAAAGCTAATCTTTCTCCTTTGAGTATAGACCTTACTTTTCCACTCACTTCTGCTATCACTGTCCCCTCCTCTACCTTTTCTCCGTCTTCTTTAATATATTTGAACTGTATATCATCATCTATCTTTTTGAAAACAGTCTCAGCGACTGCAAGTCCTGCTATCACTGATTTTTCTTTGCTTTTTATGACGCCTTTGCCTACTTCATCTACATCGATAATATTATCAGTAGTGATATCACCAGTTCCGATATCCTCTTCGATAGCATCTCTCACTATCTTTCTTATCTTCATTTCATTCATGATATCTCCCCTTCGGGTTCATCCAGATTGAATAGAGTGTGGACCTCTTTCCATTTTTCTTTAGATTCAGGATAATCTGATCTATAATGGGTACCTCTACTCTCTTCTCTTAGCAAAGCTGATCTCGATATCAGTCTACCGACAGTAAGCATATTTTTTAATTCCCAATAGTCCTGATGTATATATCTTAGATCTTCCATTTCCTGTATCTTAGAATTTAACCAATAATATATGTTCTCAAGACAATCTTCATCTCTAACGATACCTGCATCTTCCATCATTCTCTCTTTCATATCGTTTTTTAGATTGGATAGAATATCTTCATCTAGATCCTCGCAGCATCTATCGATATTTACATCTACATCATCGATATCTATCTCGTGGCTTTTTTCTTCTTTTATACCTTGATATATCCTGTGTCCAAATACAAGACCTTCAAGGAGAGAGTTGCTTGCCAACCTATTAGCTCCATGGACCCCGGTTGAAGCTACTTCTCCACATGCGTACAATCCAGGAATTGTTGTCTTCCCGTACAGATCGGTTTTAACCCCACCTATCATATAATGGGCGGAAGGAGCTACTGGAATCAGGTCTTCAGACATATCTATATCGATTTCTTTTAATGTTTTGTAGATCTTTGGAAATCTACCTTTAAGGAAGTCTTTATCTTGATGAGAAACATCCAACCAAACATGATCTTTATTGTGTTTTTCGCATTCTCTTAATATAGCTCTAGAGACCACATCTCTTGGGGCCAATTCAGCATCTTCGTGATAGTTAGGCATGAACCTTTCTCCAGCATCGTTCCTCAACAACCCTCCTTCACCTCTGACCGTTTCTGAGATGAGGAATGAGAAACCATCGGGATTGTATAATGCGGTTGGATGGAACTGGATGAATTCCATATCTACTATATCGGCTCCAGCTCTGTAAGCGATAGCTACACCATCACCAGTGGTGACTTCAGGATTTGTTGTATTTTTGTACACTCTTCCACATCCACCACAGGCCAATATTACGTGATTAGATAGGTATTTGACAAAATTCTCATTTTTAGAGTCCCAACATATACCGCCTTTTATTCTTCCATCTTCTTTGATAAGGTCAATCATGAAATTTTTTTCCACGATATCTATCCAATCGACCTTTCTAACTGAATCTGTTAGAGATTCTCTTATCTCCTCTCCAGTAGCATCACCTCTAGCGTGAAGGACTCTTCTTCTACTGTGTGCTCCCTCTTGAGCTAGGTCCAACTCACCTTCGATGTAATCAAATTTCGTACCTATCTCTATTAGTTCTAAAACTCTATCAGGGCCTTTTTTAACTAAAACTTCCACAGCATCTTCGTCGCAGAAATCATCACCAGCTTCTAGCGTATCTTCCATGTGGAGTTCCCAGGAGTCACCTTTATCCAAAACAGCAGCTATACCGCCTTGAGCATATTGTGTACTGCTCTCTTTGACCTCTCCTTTGGTAAGGATCGTAACATTTCCTAATCTGCTGAGATGTAAAGCTGTGTAAAGACCAGCGATGCCAGTACCAACAACTAAAAAATCCGATTTTACAGTTTTCAATTTTTCCATCTGAATTCTCCATTCATCCTCTTCCTATCTCGACCATTCTCTTTAAAGGTTGTAATGCTTTTTCAGCTACTTCTTCGTCCATCTCAACTATTGGCTTAAGATGCTTTAATGAAGCCATTACTTTCTCCAAAGTTATTTTTTTCATATCTTTACATACTGGTTTTCCTGGGAAATAATAATCTTTTTCGGGTACTTCTTTTCTTAATCTATATCCCATCTCCTTCTCAGTACCAATTATCATCTTATCTGCATCTGTATTTCTTGCCCTCTCAAGGATACCAGCGGTAGATTCAGCATAATCTGCCAGATCGACCACTTCAGCCCTGCATTCAGGGTGCACAACGACCTCGGCATCAGGATATTTATCTATCAATTTTTGAACATCTTTGGGTTCGATATCATCATGAACGTAACAATATCCTTCCCATATTTCCACTTCTTTATCCTTGACAAATCTTTTAACATAACTCCCTAAATTTTTATCTGGAACGAAAACAACTTTTTCATTATCAAGACTTTTTACGACTTTTACCGCGTTGGATGACGTACAGCAAACATCTGATAAAGCCTTGGTTTCAGCTGTAGTGTTAACATAGGAAACGACAGCGCTTTCAGGATTATCCTCTTTATATCTTCTCAGCTCTTCTATATCTATCATATTTGCCATAGGGCATCCAGAATCAGGTTCGGGATGTATTATATTTTTATCTGGGTTAAGGATGGCAGCTGATTCTGCCATGAAGTCTACTCCACAAAATATTACGTTGGAAACATCTAATTCACTCACCTTCTGAGCGAGACCAAAAGAGTCACCTACGAAATCTGCGATATCTTGGATGTCACCGATCTGATAGTTATGTGCAACGATCACGACGTCTTTTTTATCCTTGAGCTCTATGATATCATCTTTTAAGGACATAGATTTTCATTAGATAATGTATTATAAGTTTTTACCTATCTTTTTCGTTCTGACCTTTATTGGTTAGATAATAGAAGATTCCAACTGCAGCTATCACCGATAATATCACTTCTATCAGAATGATATTGGAAGTCAGTGTGGAAACGATACCATCGGATGAATCATCGTTAGAGTCTTCTATATTATTTGATCCACTGTCACTGTTATCAACAGACTCTCTTGAAATACTGATATCGTTGATGACTATGTCCTGCTGTGGTACATCCTGCATACCACTTTCTGTTCCAGTTTCTACAGATTCTATACTATCTACCACATCCATCCCATCTACTACCTTACCAAAGACGCAGTATCCGTGACCATCTCTAGCTTTATCCCAGTCTAGATTGTTATTATCTACCGTGTTTATGAAGAACTGGCTGGTCGCTGAATCAGGGTCAGATGTCCTAGCCATGGCTATCGTGCCTCTATTATTTCTATGGCCGCTTTTTTCAGCTTCATTCTCTATCGGACCATATGGAGTTTGTTTCTTTTGTAGATCCTCAGTAAAACCGCCTCCCTGTATCATGAATCCACTGATGACTCGATGGAATATTGTGTCCTGATAGAAATCATCTTTAGCATATCTGACAAAATTATCAACGGTTTTAGGTGCGTCTTCTTCGAATAATCTTATTTGAATACTACCTTTGTTCGTATTGATCATCGCGTAGGTTTGTCCTTCTTCTGCTGAAGCATCGTTACTTGCACACATAGGTATGAATAGCATCGTTGTTATTAAAATTATTAATGGTAATCGTGAGTTCATGAACTTCGTGAATTCTCGATAGATTAAATAATTAACGGCTAACAAAACTTCTTAAATATCGTAAATACTATCCGGGACCATGAGCAGTATAGACATCGTTGAAATAAGTGAAATAGTCGAGGAAACTCCGTCGATCAAATCATTCTATTTTGATTGGGAGATGGATATCGAACCTGGTCAATTTGTTATGGTTTGGATCCCAGGAGTTGATGAGATCCCGATGAGCCTTTCTAGACAGACTCCTGAACAGTCTATAACTGTAAGAAATGTTGGTAAATCTACTGAATATCTGCATAAAATGGAAGAAGGAGATAGGATAGGTCTCCGTGGACCATATGGCCATGGATATGATCTGAAAGGAGATGAGATACTAGCCGTGGTCGGTGGGATAGGCGGAGCTTCGATATTACCAGCGGTCTCCGAAGCAGTGAGACAGAACAAGATCGTTTATTGTGCATTGGGCGGGGAGACAGAAGAAGAACTCCTGTTCAGAGAAGAGATGGAAAGGGACACCCATTTAAATATAGCCACTGATGATGGTTCAGTAGGACATAACGGATTCGTGACAGAGGTTGTAGAGGACTTGATAGAAGAAAACGATATAGATCAGGTAATAACCTGTGGTCCTGAGGTGATGATGAAAAAGACAGTTGAAATAGCTTTAGATCATGATCTACCAATACAGGCCTCTTTAGAAAGATACATGAAATGCGGTCTAGGTCTCTGTGATTCATGCACTATAAACGGTTATCAGGTTTGTAAGGATGGACCCGTATTTTCAGGAAAAGAATTATCAGAGATGGAAGAGTTCGGTAGATTCGAAAGAGATAAGACAGGTAAAAAGGTAGAACTCGAATAGCTTACCAAAATTTTATTAATATGATTATACTGCTCAAATCAAATT
>CAYSTL010000058.1:2139-4418 GCA_964433785.1 uncultured Thermoplasmata archaeon | reverse complement strand
GCGGGGGTACCCGAGCATGGCCAAAGGGGCGAGGCTTAGGACCTCGTTGCGTAGGCATCCAAGGGTTCAAATCCCTTCCCCCGCATACATTTTTTACATCTAAAAAACAGAATCACTATTCTCACATTTTTCTTAATAAAGATGAATAAAGTTAGATGCTCAATCAAATATCTTAATAACTGACTGGAAATAAAAAAATATTATAGATATTCAAGGAAAAGATTATTAAACACCTTAATCGTAGACCTTAATTCGACAGTGTCGATAGGTATCGAAACTATGATAACACGGGTTACCGAGGAAAAGGACAAGGAAGACATCCTTGATCTGATGGAACCATTGATAGCTGAATGGTTTGACAACAAGTTTGATGCACTTACAGAACCTCAAGGTTATGCTATACCTCTCATACATGAGAGAGAAAACGTGTTAGTTTCTTCTCCAACCGGTTCCGGGAAGACATTAACTGCATTTTTATCTATAATTAATGAACTTTATAAACTCGATAAAGAAGATGAATTGGAAGATAAGATATACTGTGTGTATGTATCTCCTTTAAAAGCTCTAGCAAATGATATCCATAAAAATCTAGAGGAACCTCTGGAAGAGATAAATGAACTAGCTAGAGAAAAAGGCATGAAAGTCCCCGAGATACGAACCGCGATCAGATCTGGTGATACCTCTCAAAAAGAGAGAAGGAAGATGGCTAAGAATCCACCACATATCTTTATCACCACTCCAGAAAGCTTGGGTTTAGTTTTATCTTCTCCTAAATTTAGAGAAAAATTTGATGATGTTCAGTACTTCATCAATGATGAGATACATGAGATATCCTCTTCTAAAAGAGGTGTTTTTCTTTCCCTAAACACTGAACGCTTAGAAGATCACGTGAAAGGAGAGATGACTAGGATCGGCCTTTCTGCTACCCAGGCTCCTATCGAAGAGATAGCAAAGTACCTAGGTGGCTTTGAGAACGACAAACCAAGACCGGTCAATATAATAGAAGTCATGGGAGAGAAGAGTCTGGACCTATCTGTGATCTCACCGGTAGAGGATATGACCCTTCTGCCTTATGAGATAGTCAACTCTAGGATGTATGATGAACTGAAAGATATGGTCCTGGACCACAGAACCACTTTGATATTCACTAACACCAGGAGCGGTGCTGAGAACGTAGCTTACAAGTTGAAAGATAGAGGCATAGAAAGTATCGCTGCTCATCATGGTAGTCTGAGCAAGGAGACCAGATTGAACGTCGAGGACGATTTAAAATATGGTGAGTTAGAAGCTGCAGTTTCTTCAACATCTTTAGAACTTGGTATTGATGTTGGTTATATTGATCTGGTGGTTCAGGTCGGATCACCAAAAAATGTAGCTAAAGGCTTACAAAGGGTCGGAAGAGCAGGTCACTCTATAGGAGAAACTTCTAAAGGAAGGATGATCGTTTTCGAAAAGGACGATCTAGTCGAATGTACTGTCCTTACTTATCAGGCCTATCAACACGAGATAGATAGAGTAAACATCCCGACCAATAATCTAGATGTTCTCGCTCAAGCCATAATCGGTATGAGTATAGAACACAGGTGGGATGTTGACGAAGCTTTCGAGACGATCAAAAAATCTTACTGTTATCATGACCTATCAAAGGATGATTTCCTGAGTGTTTTGGATTACCTCGGAGGTACAAAGTTAGAGAAGGTATATCCTAAGATCTGGTATAATGAGGATGAGGGGATCATAGGGAAGAAGGGCGGTTCCCAGATGCTCTACTATATGAACATCGGAACTATACCTTCAGATTCCAGCTACAGAGTTTATTCCGATAAAGGAGTTCCACTGGGAACTTTATCTGAAAAGTTCGTGGAAAGACTGGCTAAAGGAGATGTATTCGTTCTAGGCAGTCATTCATATGAATTCCTACATACTAGAGGAACGAAAGTATTCGTTAAAGACGCTGCAGGAAAGAAACCAACTGTACCCAGCTGGTCCGGTGAGATGCTTCCTAGGAGTTTTGACCTTTCCGTGGGTATCGGTGAATTTAGAAGAAAGCTTGCAGCCAGGATCCATGATGACGACGTACTCGATTGGCTGATGGAAGATTATCATATAGACAAAGGCTCAGCTCAGACGATAGTCAGTTATTTCAAGGAACAGATGGGTGTTATAGAGGAGTTACCGACCGATGAAAGGTTGGTCATAGAAGGTCATTTAGATCAAGACGGTAAGTACAATCTCATTTTCCACGCTTGTTTTGGAAGAAGGACAAACGACGCTTTATC
>CAYSTL010000058.1:0-2039 GCA_964433785.1 uncultured Thermoplasmata archaeon | reverse complement strand
TCCAAACAAAAATTAAGATCCAGGAAGATACTCGACAGACTCCATGGTGTGGAAGATTTTCCGGTGATCAAAGAAACTTACAACGAAATTCTATATCAAGTTCTTGACCTAAAACATGCAAAGGAAGTCCTAAAGTGGATAGATGAAGGAGATATGGATGTACATATAGAAAAATACAACGATACACCTTCACCATTTGCACACAATGTGATAATGGTAGGAGTTTCCGATGTAATAATGATGGAAGATAAAAGTGCTCTACTAAGACAATTCCATCAAAAAGTTCTCGAACAAGTAATACCTAAAGAGGAAATAGAGAAGTTCAAATTTGAAAGTGAAGTGGTGGAGGAATATTATTTTGAAAAGAAACCTGAATTCAGCAGTAAGGAGGAGATGCGGGATATAATCAGGAAATTACAACCTCTCCATGTATTCAATGAGAGAGGGAAGAACATCTTTAATCGTACGGATAAACCGTTCGATACTGTCCGAGGATGGTCGAAGGAATTATTGAATGATGGAGAGATACAGTCTATCTGGGTAGGGGATGTAAAGTATGTAGTATCAGAGGACTTGGACCTTTATCTACATTCTTTGGATCAGGGTGAACAGCCTCACGGCAGTACTCCTGTGATCAATTCCCTAAAAGCCGGGATCAAGACTAAAAAGCAGATATATGAAGAAACAGACTTGAGGCTTAAAGATATCGATAATATCATCAGAGATATGGAAAGAAAATTGCTGGTCAATAGAAAAGGTATAACGGATGAAGGGAAGTTCAAATATGGTCTTTTGGAAAAGAAAGATACCAACCTGGAATCTGTAGAAAAGATAATATCTGATCATCTGGAGTACGAAGCACCTAGAAGTTTAGAAGAGATAGCCTATGCTTTGGATCTGGGTGAAGATCTGACTCAAAAAGCACTAAATAACCTCGTCGAACAGAACGAAGTCGTATCTGGTAGATTGGTGATGGGTGAAGGAGAACAGTACATGCTCCACGAGGATTATCAGTCGCTCAGATTCCCTGAAGGTGAGCACGTATCAGAAGCCAAAATAGACGAGTATAAAGCTGAAAAGCAGTTCGGTAAAGTAGGTTCTATCGAGGAATACTTTGAATTATTCACCGAAGCAAGTATGTCCTATGATGTTTTCCACAGGGTCAAAGATTTCTCCCTGGACAAATGGAAAGAGATGAGGGAAGACGGGAAGATCGTGGAAGGTCGTTTCATCAAAGGAAAGGTAAGGTTCGCTTTCAAAAATGATATCCCATTGTTCATAGGAGCCTATAGAGAGGAAACAGAACTCAATGAAGAAGAAAGGGATATACTACATATGATAGATACCGGTGAAGCGAGAACTTTGAGACAATTGAAGAAGAACAGTGATCTAAAAAATGATAGAGTGAAAGAGATAGTAAAAAAACTGGATAAGAACCTCTATGTGATGAGAGAATACACTGGAAAAGAAGGATGGTCTTCGAAAAATAAGTACATAGCCCTTGATACAGAGCCAGTCGATACAGATGAGGCCAAAAAGAGGATAGTAAAAAGATTCATCAAGGGCAATGGTCCGATATCGTTTTCAGACCTTAGGTATCAAACAGGTTTCAACGGAAGAGAGATCGAGTCTATCGTGTCCAGGATGATACATGAAGGAGAGGTAACAAAGGTTCAGGTCGGATCATCTGGCAGAGAACTTTACCTTTTACAGGATGAAGTCGATATTTTGAAGGAGGTCTCCGGTAATGAGCACGAAAAACTAAGGATCCTTTCAAAAAGAGACCCATATACTAGACCTATGTGGGCTGAGATATACTCCAGATATGGGGATGATTGGGTATTCCCTATAGTTAAGAACGGTGAAGTAATCGGGGGTATAGAGCGCTGGAAGATGAGTGGATGTATCGAGATAAGACATCTTGATCTAGATGATGAATCATACCTTGATGAGACTTTAGAAGCGATAGATGAGATGATGGAATACCATAATCTTGAAGGGTACGATATCGTCAGGATAAGAAATCATCAAAATAAAGA
>CAYSTL010000057.1:0-10527 GCA_964433785.1 uncultured Thermoplasmata archaeon | reverse complement strand
ATGCCATATGCAGTAGAAAGAAGGAATGATGATCCTTGATTTTAATAAAACTTGGAGGAAGTGTTTTAACTAATAAAGATAGACCATATTCATTTAAAAGGAAGACACTCGAAAGATTGACCGATGAGATCGTCCGCTCTGATTTAGATGATCTAATTTTAGTACACGGTGGAGGTAGTTTTGGTCACCCTGGTGCTGAAAAATATAAATTGAATTCAAAAAATCCTATCGATATCGAAGAAGGTACAGCCAAAGTACAGAAAGATATGCGGATCATGAATAATCATGTTCTTGAGATCATGCATGAAAAAGGATTGTGGGCCGTATCTCTTCCTGGTGGTCTTGTCACTAAATACAAAGATGGTAAATTGGTCGATTTTAACGAAGAGATCTTTGAAAGGTATCTGTCTATAGGTACGGTACCAATATCTTTTGGTGATGTTGCTTTTGATGAAGATAGAGAAGTTACGATATGCTCAGGGGATGACATCATGCTTTCACTTGCAGAGAAAGCCGATAAAGCGATCTTCGTTGCAAACGTAGATGGTGTTTTCAAGAACGGTAGATTAGTTGAAACATTTACAAAAGAGATGTTCCCTCTCAGACCTGAAGATTTTGACTCGGAAGAGACCTCGATAGATGTCACTGGAGGGATGAACAAAAAGGTCAAGAAGATGCTCGAGATGTCGAAGCATTGTCCCACTTACGTAGTAAACGGTTCTAAGAAAGAGAGATTATATAAACTACTTAACAATGAGAGTACACCTTGCACGGAGGTAAAGTATGATTGAATCTCGAAAAGAAGACCACATCAACATTTGTTTAGATAAAGATGTAGAGATCGATAAGAATTACTGGGAGGATGTTAAATTATTCCACAATTCAGCACCAGAAATAGATCTTGATGATATCGATATAGAAGTCGAATTCTTAGATAAAAAACTACAAGCTCCTTTGATGATAGCTGGTATTACAGGGGGATACAAGGGAGCAACAAATATCAACGAAACCTTGGCCTCTGCTGCTGAAGAAGTTGGGATCGGTATAGGAGTTGGGAGTCAAAGAGCCGTCCTCGAGAATGAAGATTTGAGAGATACTTATGAAGTCATAAAAGATTATGATATTCCTATGGTCTTGGGAAATATAGGAGCACCACAGCTTATCGAACAGGATGATGAAGAACCTTTAACTATCGACCAAGCAAAGGATGCACTGAAGATGATCGATGGGGATTACCTGGGCATACATTTCAATTATCTGCAGGAAGTCTGCCAACCAGAGGGTGATCTAAGAGCAAAGAGTGTCTTAGAATCAGTAGAAAATATAGCCTCTGAAATCCCGGTGATAGCTAAAGAGACCGGAGGAGGTGTCTCATCTGATGTCGCTGTCAAACTTGAAAATGCAGGTGTCAAAGCCATAGATGTTGGTGGTATGGGTGGCACTTCATTTTCAGCAGTCGAACATTATAGAGCTGATGATGAAACTATAAAAGAATTATCTGAACATCTCTGGGACTGGGGGATACCAACACCTGTATCCATCATAGAATGTAATAGAAGCGTGTCAGTACCTCTGATAGGAACCGGTGGTATAAGAAATGGGATCGAAGCAGCTAAAGCTCTAAGTCTTGGTGCAGATATCGTAGGTATAGCCGGTGGAATCCTGCCATCACTTATGGAAGGAAAAGAAGCTACCGTTGAATATTTAGAGAAATTCATATATCATATGAAGGTAGGATTATTCTTATTGGGCTGTCAAAATGCTAAGGAATTGACCAAACAAAAATTAGTACTGACTGGTGAATTAAGAGATTGGGTAGATATCTAAATAAGATTCAAAAATATAGGTGAATCACATGAATGTTATAGAGCAATTAGAGGAAAGAAGAGTTATCGTTGATAAAAAGATCAAAAGTGTTTTTGAAGATTCAGAAAAACATCCGTTATGGCAATCGATGTCATACTATCCCGAGGCTGGTGGTAAGAAACTCAGACCTTTCCTGGCTATGATCTCAGCGGGAGCCTTAGGTGTGGAAGAAGAAAAGGCACTTCCATATGGAGTAGCAATTGAACTCGTTCATAACTTCACTCTAGTCCACGACGATATTATGGATGATGACGATATGAGAAGAGGTCAGAAAACTCTTCATAAGAAAATCGGTGATGCCCACGCCATAAATGCTGGAGATGGCCTTTTTGCTCTTTCATTCAAGATATTATCAGAAACTAACGTTCCGGGAGAAAGCGTTAGAAAACTGCTAGAGGAACTTTCAAGCTCAGTCGTCGTTATCGCTGAAGGTCAAGAAGAGGATATGAGTTTCGAAGAGACCTTCGATATAACTGAAGATGAATTCATCACAATGATAGAAAAGAAAACAAGTTATCTTTTCAAAGCTGCCACAAGAGGTGGGGCGATAATAGCTGATGCTGATCAAGAAGAGATCGAACATATGAGCGAATACGCTATAAAGATGGGGATCGCTTTTCAGATCCAAGACGATTATTTAGACTTAGTCGGCGATCAAGAAGAGATAGGTAAAGATGTGGGGAGTGACATAAGGAGAGGTAAAAGAACCCTCATGGTTATACATGCATTGCATAACCTTGAAGAAAATAAAAAGAATAGACTGATAGAGATCTTAGAAAAGGAAGATAATTCAGTAGACGAAGTAAAAGAAGCTATGGCTCTGATGAGATCCGTAGGATCCATCGATTATGCTAAGGAGCTTGCTGAAAAGTACGGTACCGAGGCAAAGAAAGAAATAGAGTTCTTACCAGAATCTGAATACAAAGAGATACTGGTCTCTCTTGTAGATTTCATGATAAACAGAAACAGGTGATTTTTCAGTCTAATTGGCTAAGGAGTTTATCTTTTGCGTAAAAAAGGGCGATCATGGTATGGGGATGAGATAGCTCCCCATCCTCTAATTTTTCGTATAATTTTTTAATGGAAATTATCTTAACTTCCATGTCTTCACCTGTATCTCTATCTATCTCTCCCCCTTCCTCTGCTTCTCCTACGAATAGATGAGCTTTCTGTGTATTTAAGCTCGCTATAGGATGATACTCACACAATTTTTCAGCATCCTTCAAGATATATCCAGTTTCTTCTTCTAACTCCCTTTTAGCTGTTTCCATCGGTGATTCATCTTCATCTATCAACCCCGCCGGTAGTTCGAGGACCATCTCATCTATCGGATACCTGTAATTCTTTATCATGACCAGCTTATCATCTATCACTGGAAGAACACCTGCAAAATCAGGTATATCAAGCATCGTATATGTTTTAAGTTTACCATCAGGAAGTCTAACATCGTCTTCCTCTAGAGTAAAAAATGTGGAATCTGCAACTTTTCTCGAATCTACTTTTTTCCATCTGCCCATGGTTTTGTAAATCCCAAGTCGATAATAGTTTTTTTCATAAAAGGAATATCTCTATCAAAAAAGCTATACCTAAGATTATGAAAAGAACAGACGCTATAATATCGATCTTATCCTTCTCTATAAACTTAGTCAATTTGGTCCCTAGAAAAACTCCTGCCGCAATCACTAATGCCAAGGCTGTTATCGCACCGATAAATACCAGGTATGGATTTTGGAATCTTGCGGTCAATGCGATGACCACAAGTTGTGTTTTATCTCCTAATTCAGCAACCATGGCTAAAAAGAAAGATGTGGTGAAGACCTTCTGCTTCTTTACCTTCCCTCTCGCTTCTTTCTCCTCTTTGTAAAATGATAAAATACCAAATATCAGAAAGATTAAAGCAGCTATAATCTTGATATAAAAAACTGGTATCACCTGATAAAGGATCGTCCCTACTGTCACCCCTATAACTGTGATCACACCCATCCCTAAAAATATACCCCAGAACACAGGAGTATAATGGTATTTAGAAGCCAGTGATATCGTCATCAGCTGTGATTTATCTCCTAATTCAGCAATGAAGACGATCGCAAATGTAGATAGCAAGACCAGTAAACTATTCATACATATCTCCACACATAATCTTTAAATTAATACTTACCCATCTACACTAACTTATATCCCACATAATAGAACACAGCTAAAGTGATGATCCCTCTGATAGCACCGGCAACAATATTGGTTCCAACGAACCATTCTCTATCCATCCCAATGCCTTTTTCTTCTGGATTCAACAGGGAAAACAGATACAGTGATATAGAATCGATCATCAGAGGTGTGCTCAAAACTAAAAGTAGTCCATAATATCCATAATTCTCGACGAACCATTCTGAGTACTCTACAATCTTTTTGATGAATGCATTTGAAACAGAGAACTTCTTGATCTTACCCCTAGCTTTTGTACCTATCTCGAAAACTATCAGTGAGCCTGCTCCCTTCCCAAGCGCTAAGATAGTTACCAACAACGCTGGATGCATGTGGAAATTGAAAAGGCCGATTTCAACAGGGATGGGTAGTATAACTGCAGCTAAAACTGTGTAAGTGAAAAATACTATCGAGTATGATATAGGATTTGTAGCCAAACCAGTCAGAAATCCAATTAAATCCATCTTCCTGTAAATGTATATGACTCTATATAATAGATTTTTCCATCATTAAATCCCGATCAATAAGTACAACTAGATTTTCCACAGTTGGGACATATCTTACATCCTTCTGTATGTATTAGCTCAGATCCACATTCAGGGCATTCATCATCCATACTTTAATCACCTCATAAGGACAAAACATATCGGGTTAGTATGATATAAAATCAAGATCAGGAGGGGTTTATGAAAGTGGTATTCTAAATATAAACCTAAATATTTTATAAATAAGATACTCATGTCTCTTTGTGGATATCGAAGATTATACAGACATGGTCAAAAACACAGGTTGGCTGCTATCTGCCAATACGATCTCTAGAGTATTTACTGCAGTATTCATAATTTTATTAGCAAATTATCTATTACCTGCAGATTTCGGAGTCTATAACTTTGCATTTTCAACCGCCTTTATAATATCCGTGATACCTGAATTTGGACTCGATGCCCTTACAGTAAAAAAAATATCTAAAAACCCTTCAATAATGTCCGAGATAGTCTCAGATGTGCTGACATTGAGGTTAATCTTGAGTATTGGAACTATCATATTCCTATGGGGGCTTTCACAAACACTACTTTACACATTCGAAATCGACATCCATTTTAACATCCTAATTTTAGCATTCCTTGCTCTATTTTTCGAAAAGTTGTCTGGAGCGTTCTTTTCAGTGTTTAGAGCTAAGGGGAAAATGAGTTACCAATCATATGTGATCATCTTCTGGAAGATAATTTATCTGATCTTTGGGGTCTCTGGGATCTTACTCGGTTACGGTCTAATCAAACTGATCATATTGATTTTAGGAGCGTCTATCTTCCAATTCTGTTTGTCATTTTCGTTCTATTTTGTCAAACTTGACCACAATCTTTCTTTTCCAGATCTAAATAGGTGGAAACCCCTTGTATACTCAGCATATCCTTTTGCAGCCTTTTCACTTCTCAACATGTTTTATGGCCACATCACCATCATCTTGATCAGCATAATCAAAAGTTCAACTTCTACTGGACTTTTCAGTGCTGGTTGGAAACTGATTATCTTTTTAGGAGTCATACCTCATTCCTTCGGCAGAGCATTATTTCCTTTCTTTACTAAACTATACTCATCCAATCAAAACTCGATGAAGAAAGCATGTATTAGGTCGACGAGAAATCTTTTTCAGGTTGCAGTACCCATAACAGTGATCCTTTACCTGATAACTCCTGAAGTTGTAAATTTGTTATTCACAGGTTATGAGCCGACTGTAGATGTTTTTAGGATCTTGGTGTGGATGATACCTTTTTTATTCATGAACGGTAGTTTAAGGATGGTCCTCTGGTCTATAGACCAGACGATAGAAACTTCCAAAAACTTACTTTATTCATCTTTATTCCTATTCATATCCGGTGTTATACTGATCAATGGATATGGAATGATAGGTGCTGCACTAGCAGTTGTATCCGCAGAATTTCTATATTTTATCACCAATTATCTCAAGATCAGGAGATCTTTAGGAAACATATGGAACAGAGATTTCGCGATCACTTCCATCATCACTTTTCTCTCAGTGATTATGATGGTTTTAAATCAATATCTAAATCTATTCTCAAAATACATCTTCATACCGATATTTGTATTATTTTACTTATTCTCACTGTATAAACTAAAAGCGTTAAAGAAAGAAGACATAGAAGCCATAAGATCCTTCATACCCCTCTAAAGTTATTGTATGATTTCAATTATCTGTTCAGCAGTCGTACCATCACCATACGGACTTTCTTCCGGCTCCCATCCATCTATTTCAAAATCATTTATACTGGATAATATCTTATCACTATCAGTTCCTACTACCTCTGCAAAACCTGCTTCAACAGCCTCAGGTCTCTCAGTTGATTCCCTAAGAACGAACACTTTCTTCCTGATGTTAGGCGCTGTAGCTTCTTCCTGAATACCACCTGAATCTGTTAAGATATACTTGGAACTCTTCATGAGCAACAGGAATTCAAGATAACCTTGAGGTTTGACCAAATTCATACCATCGATATTTTCTAGGTCTTCGTATAACCCATGTTTTTTAAACATCTTCACGGACCGAGGATGTATAGGATAGATCATATCTTCATCTATCTCATCGAAAACCTTGATGAACTCTTTCTGAACCTTTTTTTCATCTACATTCTCAGCTCTATGTGCCGTGATCAATACGTACTCGTCAGGAATATCAAAATCAAAATCTGCTTTCTCCTCAGCAATCTTCATATTTTGGAGACATGCATCTATGACCGAATTTCCAGTAACAAAAATATCTCCCCATACATTCTCTCCTCTCAATATCTCTGCACTCTCTTCTGTAGGTGCAAACAGTAAACTCGAGGCATGGTCTGCCAATCTTCTATTATACTCTTCAGGCATCCGATAATCGTAGCTTCTTAAACCAGCTTCAACATGTCCTACGTCTAAGCCCATCTTCACACCGGCTAAGGAACCTGCTAAAACAGTATTCGTATCACCCTGAACTAAAACTGTGTCGATATCAAAATCTTCAAAGGCCTCTTCTATCTTGATCAGTGCATTACCTGTTTGCTGCCCTTGTGTACCCGACCCTACACCTAAGTATCTATCAGGTTCTGGTAGATCCAATTCCTGAAAAAATATATCTGAAACTTCATGATCGTAATGTTGACCAGAATGTATTATGGTATAATCTACTTCTTTTCTATCAAGTTCTCGTATTATAGGACTCATCTTGATTATTTCAGGTCTCGTTCCTACTACTACAGCGACACTCATCGTGTATCTATTATCTACAAGATAAAAAGGTTATTGGATTTGATTTACATGAGATGAACATAATTATTAATAATGGTCATCGAATAACCCCCATGTAACCACTAATTCCAGATAAAATATCAAAGGTGCATGATATGAAAGAAGTCGTCGTCGTGAACGGGGTTAGAACTCCTCAAGGAAAATTCGGAGGTTCATTAAAAGATATAAGCGCTTCAGACCTTGGTAAAACAGTGATCAAAGGATTATTTGACAAACTACAAGCTAAACCTGAAATTTCAGAAGAACAAAAAAGGATCCGTCCAAAGAAAATTAATTCAGACGATAAGGCAGAGATTGAAGAAAAATATTGGGATTGGGATGATGATGCACAGAATTTAGACATAGATGAGATCATCCTGGGCAATGTCCTTCAGGGTGGACAGGGACAGAACCCGGCTAGACAGGCGAGTATAAGGGCAGGTATACCCGTAGAAATTCCAGCTTATACCGTCAATAAAGTATGTGGTTCTGGTTCAAAAGCGATCACTTTAGCAGCTGATGCTATAACCTCAGGGAACGCTGACGCAATTATAGCTGGAGGGATGGAAAGTATGAGTAATGCACCGTATGTACTTCCAAAGGCGAGATGGGGTTACAAGATGGACCTCGACGGAAAAGGCGATATCAATGACATGATGGTTTTAGATGGATTGTACGAAATCTTCTACGATTACCATATGGGACATACTGCTGAAAATCTTGCTGATGCTTACGACATATCCCGTGAAGAACAGGATAGATTGGGAGTTGAAAGTCAGAACAGAGCCCTTAAAGCTGTAAAGAACGGTGTCTTCGAGGACGAGATAGTCCCCGTAAAGACATCTAAAGGGGTTTTCAAACAGGATGAAACACCACGTGATACGAATATGGAACTGATGTCTAAACTCCCGCCAGCTTTCAAAGAAGGGGGTACTGTTACTGCAGGCAACTCTTCTGGAATCTCAGATGGTGCAGCTGCTGTCTTATTAACTTCAAGAGAATATGCTGAGGAGAATAATCTCGATGTAATGGCAACACTCAAAGGATATGAAAGTGCCGGTCTAGATCCAAAATATATGGGTTTAGGACCTGTACCTGCAACCAATAAGCTACTGAAAGAAAACGGCTATTCTAAAGAGGAAATAGACCTTATGGAAGAGAACGAAGCCTTCGCTGCACAGATACTGGCATGTATGGAAGAGATGGGGACTCCAAAATATGGTATCGATATGAATGAAGTGGGGAGTGAAAATGTAAATCCTCACGGTTCTGGTATATCATTAGGACACCCTATAGGATGTACTGGAGCAAGGATCGTAGTTACACTACTTCATGAACTTGAAAGAAGAGGCGATGATACTGGATTGGCCAGCCTATGTATAGGTGGTGGAATGGGTATGTCTTTACTGTTCAATAGATAAATTGATAATTGACTTATACGTGAAATTGATTTGGTTTGATAAGAAAAGATACATATCTTGAATAAAAAGGAGTGATGAATTATGGAAATTGAAAAAGTAGGAGTATTAGGTGCCGGAACGATGGGACACGGAATAGCACAAGTGTTCGCTCAGAACGGTTATAAAGTGATCATCAGAGATATTGAACAAGAATTCCTAGATAATGGGATGAGATCTATAGAAAAATTCCTCTCAAGAAGTGTAAAAAAGGAAAAGATGACCGAAGAGGAGAAAGAAGATACACTCGATAATATCGATACAACCCTTGAGTTAGATGATTTAGAAGATTGTGATCTTATAGTAGAAGCGATCATCGAAGATGCTGACATCAAGAAAGATAATTTTGAAGAACTAGACGAGATCTGTAAGAAAGATACGATATTTGCTTCAAATACATCCACAATACCGATCACTGAGCTCGCTTCAGTAACCGATAGACCTGATAAATTCATCGGAATGCACTTCTTCAACCCAGTTCCTTTGATGAAACTGATAGAAGTCATAAGAGGATTGAAGACAAGCGATACCACGACTGAAACTATAATCGAACTCGGTGAGGATCTGGGCAAAGAACCGGTAGAAATCAAAGACTCACCAGGATTCGCTGCTAACAGGATATTGATACCTATGATCAACGAAGCAATATTTGCCCTTCATGAAGGTGTAGCTGATAAAGAAGATATAGACAAAGTCATGAAGTTGGGAGCTAATCATCCTATGGGACCTTTGGAATTAGCTGATCTGATAGGACTCGATACAGTACTCCACATAATGAACGTACTTCACGAAGAATTCGGTGATTCCAAATACAGACCTTGTCCATTACTCAAAAAGATGGTCAGAGCCGGAAATCTAGGAAAGAAGACAGGTAAAGGTTTCTACGAGTACTGAAGGTGGACCTATGATAGATATCGAAGAGAAAGAAACCCATACAAAACTTACATTGAATAATCCTCCAGTCAATGCTATCTGCACAGAACTTTTAGAAGAATTAGATGAAAAACTAGATTCCATAAAAGATAACGACTCAAGAGCTATAATCATAACAGGTGAAGGTAAGTCATTCGTCGCAGGGGCAGACATATCTGAGATGAAGGATATGTCTCCAGAGGAGGCGGAAGAATTCTCGGAAAAAGGACACCGCATATTCACTAAGTTAGAAAACTTTCCAAAACCTGTTATAGCTGCCATAAATGGATTCGCGTTAGGCGGAGGACTGGAGATAGCACTGAGCTGTGACATCTTGATAGCGTCTAAGAAGGCAAAGTTCGGTCAACCCGAAGTAGGTTTAGGATTGATACCAGGATTCGGTGGAACACAGAGGTTGACAAGAACTGTCGGACCGAAGAAAGCAAAAGAGCTTATCTTTACTGCTGACAGGATCGATGCAAAAGATGCTTATGAGATCGGTCTGGTCAACAACGTAGTTAAACAGGATGATCTGATGAGTGGATGTGAAAACATCGCCGATAAGATAAGTAAAAATGCACCTTTAGCGATCCAACATGCTAAGAAAGCGATCAATGAAGGCAGTGATATCAAGATAGATGAAGCATTGGAAATCGAGGCAGAAGAGTTTAAGGAATGCTTCAAAACAGAAGATGTAAAAGAGGGTCTCAACGCTTTCATAAATAAAGAAGAACCAGAATTTAAAGGAAAATGAGTTTAACCGGTTTTAACCGGTAATATTTTTTTATTTTTTCCAAGGTTTTCTTCTACG
>CAYSTL010000056.1:0-11330 GCA_964433785.1 uncultured Thermoplasmata archaeon | reverse complement strand
TATTAATAAATGAAGTTCAGTTTCGGTTAAAAATTACAACTTTCGTTTAAAATTATATAAAAAAACAAAAAAGGGAGGGAGGGTGATTATCGTGATGTATGACAATAATAATACCAATTTAGAAGTATTTATAACTTTTTAACATTTTCTAAAAATTGATATTTCTATAAATTTTCGTAAACGATTTAAATAAAAAGAAAATGAAAAATAACTATATTGAAATCAATAATAATATCTTAAGATATCATCTATCTTAACTAACAAAAAGGATGTAAACTCTTAAAATCTCCTAACTTCCTCTTCATCCTCATCTTCGATTTCATCCGAAGCTTGTTTCCAGACTTTATTTGCGCCCATGACAAGTAGGATCAATAAAAACAAAGCGATGCCGATACCGATGAAAACTGTCCATCTAGAGTATTTATCTATATTTCCTGGCTGTCCCTGATATGCATAGACCGTGCCATCTTCTTTAGCAAAATATATAGTCCCTTTTTCAGAGATCAGATGGAATCCTCTTCTACCTTCATTATATTCTTGTTTCCAGGCGAAGGTACCATCTTCTTCAAAACATAGTATTTTGTAAACATCTACTGATTCAGTAAAGTTGAAAAATTGACAGTATATCCTATCATTTTGAGCTAAACCTATCATGATATTAGCTCTACTATCATCTGATACTAAATTATGTTTCCATCTTTCGACTCCTTTGTCATCAACAGCTTTGATAGAAGAGGAATTTTCCTTAAACTTAAGAATATAAAACCTATCATCTTTTTTAAAAGAGATAGGGGATATTTCTCCATCTTTTACACGATATTTTTTGTTCGTACTTCCATCATCTTCCAATTTGTATAAAGAACGATCTGTATACAGGTAAATTTGATTACTACAAAACTCTAATTTAGTCCCGTATTCCTCTATTTTACTGATCGAACCTACATCTTTTTCCCATAATTTCTTACCTTTAGGATCAAAACAATACAGGTTGTTAGGTTTAGTTAACAAATATAAATGACCATCATCGTCTAAAAGTGTGCTCAAACAATGTGGTTCATCTTTTATAGATATATTCCACATCATCTCTTGGTTATCATTTAGTTTGATGATCTCACTGTTATAAGTTGAGATATAAATGTGGTTCTCCTCGTCTATTATTATATCCCGAACGTTTTCTTCACCTATATCATAAGACCAAAGTTTTGAACCATCTGAAGTATCCAGTTTAAATAATCTAAATTCATTATCAACATCATTTTTAGTTGTCATATGAACGAATTTTCTATCAAAATTTGATACATGTGTTAAATTATTTTCAAATGTTTGTTCCCACTTTTTAAACCCTTTATCATTCAATAATATCAACTTATTGTTCTCATGATCCAGTACATACAGTCTTCCGTTTTCTGTCAAATATGTGTTAATATCATCACTTTCTGCATCAAAAGTCCAAGTTGGTTCATTGATTATCGGTGAATTTTCTCTTGGTTCAAAATTGCTATCACTTCTTATAGTTTCAGATAAAGGGATGGTTATCATCAAAATTATGATAATTACTGGTATACTTCTTTTTAAATTCATATTATTTGAATGGATGAGATTACTTTAAGTATTTAAAATCTTATGATTTTTAGAATCAGCATACATGATTTCATAGGATTTTATTACACATATGTAAAAAATTATTATATCGCTTAATCTTTTAAGTAGTAAAAAGGTGTAGTCATTGAGAGGTAGGAAAAGAAAAGGTCATGGAGGTCCACCCTCAAAGTGTATCTGCCCTAATTGTGGGACTGAGATAAAACATGAGAGAGGAGTACCATGTTCTAGTAAGAGATGTCCTGAATGCAAAACAAGGATGATTGGTAAATGGGATTAAGAGGTGGATATACTGGAAGATAAGATAAAGATATTGAAGGAAAGTGAGAAAGCAGCTCTAACAACAACTATCATCACTATTTTCCTTGCAATGGGTAAAAGTTTAGCAGGGATAATTTCTGGAAACTTAGTTCTGCTCACGGATGGTATCCATTCAGCAGCTGATATACTTCCGATATTTGCTTCATGGTTTGGATTGAGGATAGCTCAGAGAGAACCTGATGAAAAATTTCCTTATGGGTATTATAAAGCTGAGTCATTGGCTTCTTTGTTCGTATCTTTGTTTATCATTTATATCGCATTTGAGTTTGGGTTGAGAGGTTTTTCCAAGTTATTCGAAGAATCTAGTGTATCCTACCCATTGATTGCAGGATCTGTTGCGGCAGTATCAATAGTTGTCTCCTTTTTGATAGCTAGGTACCAAAACAAGGTGGGCGAAAAGACCAATTCACAGTCTTTGATAGCGAACTCAAAAGAATCTATGATGGATGTATATTCTTCAGTGCTTGTTTTTGTAGCTATATCTCTTTCATACCTGGAGATACCCTATATCGAGGGGGCAGCTACCATGCTGATCGCTCTCTTGATATTGAAAGTAGGTTTCGAGTCGATAAAGGATTCAGTTTATGCTTTGATGGATATATCTCCTAGTAAAGATATAGAGCAGGAAGTGATCAGTATCATAGGTAATATTTCAGGGGTAGAAGGCTATCAGGCACTTAAATTGAGAAAATCAGGGCCTTTTGTATTCGGTGAAGTTACAGTCAAAGTTCGTAAATCTGTAGATGTTGATAGAGCTCACGAGATATCTGATAATCTTGAGAGAAAATTGAAGGATGAGATAGAAACTATCGACTCGTTTACAACTCATATCGAACCTTACACTACTGTAAAAAGTAGGATCGCTATACCTATCAAATCAAAAGATGGCATGACTTCTGAGATATCTGAACATTTTGGTAGAGCTCCATATTTCTTGATCGCAACACTAGATACCGATGAAGAGAAGATTGAGGATTGGGAGATCATAGAAAATAGATATGAAAATAAAGAGGTCCGAGCAGGATTGAAAGCAGCTGATCTGATAGTAAAAGAGAAGATAGACTCACTTTTAACGTGCCAGATAGGTGATATATCATTTCATACATTGAGAGATCATATCGTTGATATATTTGAATGTGAGAAAGGAGAAGTAAAAGATGTGGTAGAAAAGTATCTCTCCGGCGATTTAACAAGACTCTCAGAAGCGACCAAACACAAGGATTGATTCATAAAAATGATAGGATGTGCTCTCTCAAAATATCGTAGGACCTTGCAGTAGTGATATGACCTTTATCTATAACATCAACTTCTAACCCTTCATAACAAGGTTTCTGCACATCATATTCTATATACTGGTCATATCTAGCAAGCAGTGGATGGACATTTCTAGATTTGATCGATAGAAAGTCATCTTCAAAATTTAGAGTGTTTTTAATCTTTTCTTCTTGTTTCAACGCTCGATCAGACGTTATCAACCTGTATTTAGAATCAGTAAATAGACTTCCCAATTTTGCACCTGCTAGTAACGGTACATAGGTGTCAGCAGTGTTATAGTAAGAACGGTGCATATTAGTTACCCAACCGCCGAGGCTGATACCTGAAACGATGATATTCGAAGAACTCCTATACTGTGCGATGATCTCTTCTGTCACCTTGACTGTAGTTGCAAGCATGTATACGAAATTTTTTAAATCCTTCAATTTTTCCATATAAACTTTCAAAGATTCCTGAAATGGTTCTCTCACCACGATTAGATTCGCGTCTATATCACCTTTCTTATGTGAAAATATTTTGTTGAATCTTTTATCATATGGATTCTCTGCGTTCCCATGATGATATATTATAGTAGGAAATTCCTTACCCCTATTGAATTTGACTTTAAATTTTGGATCAATTTTTCCGACATCGGTATCTGATTCCACATCATATTCTCCCTCACCTTTAATGTTAGGAAAGTCTAGATTGATATCGTATAACAGTTCTTTTACCCTTGGACCTTCTACACTTTTCCTAAAATATTTTTTACTCCGTAAGAAAGGTAACCCAAGCCAGAGTGAAAAGCTATCAAGGAATGAATGGTGGTTCATGTAAGTTCGGAATAGATAAAATAAAAGATGTATAAATAGTTTTAACCGAGAGAAAATTTTCAAAAATTAGAAGAAATTAAGAAAGATTGATTAAAAAGGGTTAGCTTGTTGGTACATTAATAGTTAAAAACTATAAAATACTCAGTTCAATTTTTTTACTTCGATAGCACGGGGACCTCTTTCTCCTTGTTCTTTTTTAAATTCTACTTCATCACCTTCTTGAAGGATATCTCCTTCGATATCACTGCGGTGTACGAACAAATCTTCTCCACGATCTTCTGGTTCGATAAATCCGAAGTTTTTCATCCTGTTGAAGAATTTTACTTTTCCTTTCATTTCTAGTTCACCTCCTTTGTCACATTTATTACCTTATTCTCGTGCTTCAACTATTTATAACTTTGTGTGATCTCTTGAACAGCATGTTACATCAGAAATCTATCTTCCAAAATTCTCATAGTCAACATAGCTAGAATAAATATTCCTACACCTATCGAGACCATCATCCATGAGTTAATACCGAGGGGTACGACCTTGAAGTAACTGTTAAGCGGGGTGTAAAGTACTGCTAGGTGCATGATAATCGAAGAACCTATCGCTATTCCTAACCATCTGTTTGAGAACAACGGAGTTCCATATCGAGATCTTATAGGTATCACTTCTATCAACTCGAGAACCACTAGTGATGTAAATGCTAATGTCCTGGCTTTATCTATTCCACTATCTAATCCAATTCTAAACAAGGACAAAGAGATAAGTGTGACCCATATCCCTATCCACGCTATCGAGAATCCGAGAGTCTTATCTATGATATCTTCATTCTTACCTCTCGGTTTTCTCTTCATTATGTCATCTGATCCTCTATCGACTCCCATTGCAAGTGCCGGAAGTCCGTCTGTAAGTAAGTTTACCCAAAGAAGCATCACTGCTGTTAATGGTAAACCCAATCCGATCAGAGATGCGATGAGTACTATCATCACTTCTCCTAGATTTCCTGACAGGAGTAAATTGACAAATTTCCTTAGATTATCAAATATGCCTCTACCTTCTTCGATCGAGTCTTTGATCGTCTTAAAATTATCATCCAATAGAACCATATCAGATGCCTGTTGAGACACGTCTGTTCCTCTTTCTCCCATCGCCGTTCCAACATCTGATTCTTTCAAAGCTGGTGCGTCGTTCACACCATCACCTGTCATAGCGACTATATGGTCTTGTGCTTTTAGTGCTCTTAATATGTTGACCTTATGAGAAGGTGAAACTCTTGCGAAAATATCGACTTCTTCAACAACATCCTTGAACTCATCTTCAGACAAATTATCCAATTCCCTACCAGTCATGACTTTTTCTTTAAAACCGAGTTCTCTACCTATCGCTCTAGCGGTCATCGCGTTATCGCCAGTTATCATCACTGTCCTGATACCTGCTTCCCTACAGGTTTCTATAGCTTCCTTGACCTCTTCTCTAGGTGGATCTATCATACCCTGAAGACCCATAAAGATAAGGTCTTCCTCTAGATCTCCCTTATCCGCTTCTATTATCTCTTTTTTATCCTCATCCTCAACTTCACCTAGTTCCACCTGTCGGTAAGCCATGGCCAGCACTCTAAGAGCGTTGTTTGCGAATTCTTCATTTTTCTCGATAAATTCTTTTTTCTTTTCTTCAGTAAGTTCTTTTATCTCTCCACCTTCGTAATATCGATCACATCTATCTAGGATGACCTCTAGTGCACCTTTGACGAAGGCTCTATCATTATCGCCTGGTCCGTCATGTATGGTGGTCATCATCTTTCTATCAGAAGAGAACGGTATCTCGTCTATCCTTCGGTATGTCTCCTCAAGCTCTTCTCTTTCAAATCCTGCTTTTTGGGCGGATTGTATCAGAGCAGCTTCTGTAGGATCACCTATTATTTCATCATCCTGTACTTCTGAATCATTGCATAAAGCTCCGATCTGTAATATCTCTTTTAATTTTTCATTGTCAACCGTTTCTCCTTCAGAGGTAAATTTACCATCAGAAGAGAATCCTCCTGAGACATCTATCTCATCACCATCGAAGAATATCTTTTTTACAACCATCCTGCTCTCTGTTAGAGTACCTGTTTTATCGGTACATATAACATCGACAGAGCCGAGTGATTCGATGACCGGTAAACGTCTAACTAATGCTTTTTTATTGAGCATATTTCTAGTACCGAGAGCCAAAGTCAGCGTCACCACTGCTGGTAGTCCTTCAGGTACGGCAGCGACAGCTAAAGCTATAGCTGTTATAAATGAAGTGAGTAAAGGTTCGCCTCTGAAATAAAGTATCGGTACGAGTGCACCACAGATGAGCAGTATGATGATGCCTATTCGTTTTCCTAATCTGTTCACTTCTCTTTGGAAAACGGTTTCATCTTCTTCTACCTGTTGAAGTTCAGTGGCAATCTTGCCTATTTCTGTGTCCATCCCTGTATTTACAACGACTGCGGTCCCTTTACCCTTTACAACATTGGTGTCTTTGTAGACCATATTTTCTCTTTCTGCCAGATCGATATCCCCATCTAAAGTCTGGTCCTTTTTATTTACAGCAACACTCTCTCCTGTTAATGCCGATTCATCGACCTCCATGTTCTGCTGCTCTATTATCCTAGCATCAGCTGGAACAGAACCTCCTTGTGAAAGGAATACTATATCTCCAGGTACGATCTCAGAAGAATCTACTTTCTTTTTCTTCCCATCTCTCAATACGATGGCTTCAGGAGATGCTAGATCTCTAAGTGCTTCTATAGATTGCTCAGCCTTCCAGTCTTGCAGAAATCCAAAGATCCCGTTCGCAAAAACTATCGCTAAAATAAGGTATGAATCGATATGATGACCTACTACAAAAGATATGATCGCAGCGATGATCAGTATCCATATCAAAAAATCTTGGAACTGCTCTAATAATATCTTCAAGGGGGATATCTTCTCCCCTTCTTCTATCTCATTTTTACCGTGTTTTTCCTGTCTTCTTTCAGCTTCTTTTTGTGTTAGCCCCTCTTCAGATGAATCGAGATTGTTGAAAACCTCGTCTAATGAAAGTGAATACCAATCAACACTCATAGCAGACTATGGAATTGCTAGTTTAGTATTAATAATTAATGAGTTATACCAATCAAAAATAATGTATATGTGAAAAACAATATTATAAGTCATGTTTAAGAATAAACAGAAGGTAATCGAAAAAGTAAATTCACTACCTGAGGGAAAGAAATCTGAATCTGGGAGGTACTGGTGTGTTACATGTAAAAAGTTTTTTGAACTCGATGAACCAACTTGTCCATACATGCCTAAAGTTTGTATCAATACTCCTATAGCTGTTGAGAACGTATCACCAGAATCTACAGAAGGACTGGAGAGATTTGGTCTGTTTTATCCTAACATACCTCAGAAATTGTTAGCAGAAGTGATCGACAAGGATGAAGCTGAGATACTTGTAGATGTCTATATGGGATTTTTGAATGATTGGAATATTCAATATGAAGATCAACCACTTCAGACCATGAAGAGCTTTATCATAACTGTGAGTGGATGTGAGACAGCACAGAGAGTTGGAGAGGATGAAATCACCTTTGTTATTACGGATGTCGAAAAGGTATGGGATGAGGATAAATTATTCAGCATACTCGAAAAAGCTGTATTAGAACTTGCTTCAAAGCTTGAATTCGATAGAGAAATCAAATTCGATGCTGTAGATATCCTTGGAGATAAGCCTATGGGTAAGTATTACTGCCCTATGTGTCAGAAATTCTTCGAATTTTCGATACAGAGAGATACTATCACATGTCCGTTCATGCCTCAGAAATGCATGGCTACACCTACTGATATAGAGAAGATGAACTATGATATAGACGATATAATTTACATGTATGAAGTAACTCCAGATATCTACAAAAGGATGATATCTAAATTCGAGGAAGGAGAAAAATTACTCCCTACATTGAAAGAGATATTGGAGGATGAATGGAAATTACAAGTTCCGGATGAAAAGTTAAAAGAAGTAGGAGAACTGCTCGGTATAACATCAGATACTTAGATCCTTCCAGATATCTGCGAAACCATCCAATACATCTTGTGGTTTATACTTGACTAATAGTTGAACCACTTCTTTTCTATCTTTTAAAGAGAACCCCTTCTTTTTACCATATTTTTTTGAAACTAATATATCCATATCTTCCAATTTTTTAAGGTGATAAGATAACGTGGATTTAGCGATATCCATCTCTGCTAGTATCTCTTTATGGGTCAAACGATCATTTTCTATCAGTAAAAAAACTATAGTCAATGGTATCTCTTTCCGAAGTTCAAAAAGAATCTCTTTATCTTCAGGTTCGACCTGTTCTTTTGTGGGAAAATATCTCTTATAACCCTTTTTCTTCACTGATTTTATCAACTCATTTTTTTCTAAAAACCTAAGATGATATTCTGCCAAAGATACATTCATCTCAAGATGGTCTGCGATCTTACTGAGATGGACTCCAGGTTGGTTTTCAACCAACTCATATATCTCCCTTCTACTATCTAGCTTAAGCAGGTCTTTCATGATACTATCTCTTTAAGGTTGCTAAGTATAACATTGCTAGAATACCTATATCTATCAATCCGGAATATGGAAGTATATCGCTTTCAGGTATAAAATCAATGAATACCGATAGGGCTGATAAAAGACCTTTGATGAATAGTAATGAAAAAACGATGCTTACGAAGAGGAGTTTTTTGTTACCGAATTTTCTGTATGATAACATTGAAATGATGAATAATCCAAGTGCAAACACGATTATTATTCCGCTGATAACTAAGGTCAATATCATCCTATCATCTCTAACATTGTATGAACAGATATTTATATAATCGTTATCGTTCAAGGACTTTTTCTTCTGTAGTAGATTCCCCCATAGAATACTACTGCTGAGATACTTATCGTTACACCCAAGACCATCAAGAAGAATAAGATCGGTTCATCCTTTACTGAGGAATAAGAAAGTGCAGATTCACCAACAACACCCACCTTTGGATCATGAGTGATCTCTGAACCCTGCTGATAACATAGATACAATACATCTTCACCACCAGTAGTTCCAACAGCACTTTCGGATATGAAAGTAGCATTTACTGGTTTATCTTCTCCATCAACCTCTGCAGTATTTTTCCATGTAAAAAACCCAGAATAATTGTTATCCTTTAATTTCAGTCCGCTCTCGTCAAAGGCATATCCTTTTTCTTCGTCATATGTTCTTTGCTGTAGATATTTTTCATGTTGACTCTCTACTGTGATCTTTAAACCCAGCATCGAATCATCTCTTTCAAAATCATAGTCTAATTCTAAATTTACCTTTGCCTCTGAAGGAGTCAATGTCTCTGATCCATATTTAGCAAATTCATCTTCCCCTTGGACTCTAAATCTTATAGATGAATCTATTGATTCTGTATTGAAATTATAACCGCCTTTTTTATTATCATAATTAATATTTTTAAATTCAACTTGATTTAGATCCTCACTCTTGACAATCTCATCCTTCTCATCGTATCTACCATTTTGATTTTGATCGATAAATTCGAACACTTTTTTAAACACAAGGTTAAAAGACAATTGAACCTGTTTATTCTTCTTTTCAGCCTCATAATTTATATTTATTTTTGGATAACCTTCTTCAAAATCAAAATTCATGTTTAATGAATCTTCAGAGTTGTTTCCCTTCCATGATGATTGTATCTCTGCTCGTTTCTGATGTTGTCTTATCTCTACATTTCTTTTTTCATACTGCCTTTTATTTTCACCTACATCACCGGGTGGATTTCCGTGACCATTACCTTCCTGTCTATCATCATTTTGATTCTGAGCTGAGGCAACAAAGCTAAAAGTAAAAGTGATAAGTAATAGAGTGATCACAGCGAATACCACTAATTTTGAGTATGTTCTCATATTTTTTCACATCCTTATGTTATAAATAATAAATAAATTAAAGGGTTTCTTAGTTTCGAATTTTTCTTAGGGTCCATATCACTGCTACTCCACCTACTGCGATCAAGAGCATAGGTAGTGTATATCCTGGTGTTGAAGATTCTCCTTCAACTGTTATCTCATGTTCTGAAAAGTGTGGAACGTTAACAGCTATCTCCAGCATTCCATTCTCCTGTTCTTGCACACTGTACTTTGCTTGTTCTCCTCCTTGAAGGACTTTCTCAAAGGAAGTCTTCTCTGCTTTATCTCCATCGATTCTTAACTGGATATTTTTCTTTTCAAGATTTAGTGCCTCTTTCTCAACTCTTAACATCACACAGGTTCCATTTGGATCTTCACTTTGTACTCTAACTTTCAGTTTTTTCTCTTCCATCTTCTGTAATTTCATCTCTAAGTTTTGCCTGTATTGAACTTCATGTGAAACATGTCCTTCTCCTTTGCCAACTACTTCCATCTCTGCGCCTATTGTTCTGTTCATCACTGCGTTCTGAACTTTATTTTGATGTCTTTTTGGTACATCTACGTATGAGGGTTTACTCATGAACATCGAATGAGCGGTATTATCCCATCCTTCTCCATCGACAGTTATCACGTTATCTTCGAGTGTTGCGTTTAATGGAGTATTGATCATCCCATTGAATTCATCTCCGATCAATTGATAAGCGAAAGATAATCTATGACTACCATCACCTATTACATCTATTCCTTCATGTACTTCTATATCTTCATTTACTGTGTAATTTATCCTTAATGAGGTATCATCATAGGGATTCACTATCTGCATTATAGACCTTGGATTGTTATGTATCATTATCTTGACATGAGTCCCGTTCATCATGAATACAGCACCATTTATTGAGGTTTCAGTATGTATGAAATTACCTAAAGTTACTTCGTCGAATACAGTTACATAAGACTCTCCTGTAAATACCTCATAATCATGTATTGTTCCAGTTGTATTATCGAAATCAAATCTGACAAATCTTCCCTCGACTGTCCCGTTTTCCATAGTAAATTCTCCGAACCAATTTTTATTGGCTGCTCTTGCCATGTTTTGTGCTCTTTCCTGCTGTTGGTTACCTTTCCCATTTTGATCACCATGTTCCTGTTGTGCTAGTACTACGGATGTTAGAGAAATTGTGAGTAGGAAAGTGATTGCGACCACAGCTAGGATTTTAACTATTTTGTGATTCATATTTATTCCTCCTATTTCTTTGTAATAAAAAAAAGAGGGTAGTTTATAAGAGGTTTATTTGAAACATTTCGAACAATTGAAAGATTTTCGAACTATGGTGTCGGTTTTGGCTCTTCCTTCTCCTCGATCGTCCGTTCCTTCCATTTTCC
>CAYSTL010000055.1:0-11774 GCA_964433785.1 uncultured Thermoplasmata archaeon | reverse complement strand
CCGGTAGCACTGACGATACCATGAGTTACACTCCCAGCCAGGCCGAACGGATTACCTATTGCGACCACCTGTTGACCGGGAACCAATTTAGAAGAATCGGCCAAAGGCAGCGGTTCTGCTGTAAAACCCATCTCATCGGGCATATCATCGACCTTCAGTACGGCTATATCAGAGTACTTATCGGTACCGACCAATTTAGAAGAGACCCTTGCCCCATTTGAAAATACAACATCTATCTCATCTGCCCCATCGATCACATGATCATTAGTTACGATATGCCCATCATCATCGTAAACGAAACCGGAACCCTGTCCTCTCGCCCCGGTTTCTGAAGTGACCTTTATAGATACTACAGAATCAGACACGTTCAGATATATCCCGGAAAATACCTTAGAAGAATTATCTAAAGAATCAGGGATCTTATATTCAGGTCTGACCACTTTCACATCTCTTCCGATATCGAATATATAGATCACACTTCCTCCTACGATAGCTCCAGCCAAGAATGCGACCACTAATAATACGGATACTTTCTCCCAATAACTTTCACTATACATCATATTCGAATCCATCCCTCAATCATATAAATCTTGGCTTTGAATCTCAGAGGTCATGTAAATAAGCAAAACTTACTGTCAAAGCGACTGTCAAGCCTACAAACAACCAGACGTTCACGAACCAGCTCAAAGCTATTATGCTGTAGAGCATACTTCTTCGACCCATGGTATATTGACGATTCCCGATGATGAATAATTTCCTCAAATACAAGATAGCATCGGTACCTTCGATATCGCTCAATTTACTTCTATCACTCCTTACAAGATAAGTCAGCTGGGTTAGATATCTGAGAGAAAGAAGAAAGTTTAGAATAGAATATCCAAGAGTGAAAACGATCAGCCATACGGGATAGTCTCCTCTAGCTAAATTAAAATTGAACTCATATATCACCTCGCCGACATTGGCGAAATCAAGCAGAAAACCCATCAATATAGCTGAAATCGTAGCTAAGAAAGTTATAGCCATTATCATGTTCCTGACTTGGTGAACCACCAACATATATTCTCCGTCCTCCACAGCACCCTCTATCCAGCTTTCGACACACCTGTCTATTCTGCCTTTTTTGGTTTTGTAACGCTCCTGAGAAGTCACCCAGAAATAGATATGATGATACCCGAAAAGACAAACTCCGAACACGAACAAAGCTGCGATCGTCGATATATGCATCTACTCACCGATAGATACAATATACTCAGAGTAATATTATATTTTTGCTAAAAATGATTTCAACTGAAATTGTACTTCCTTCTAAGTTTAGTGATGATCTGCGTCCTTGTCCATTTATCGTCTAAAAACGCGCTTTCCTCATCGACCTTCTTGATTATCTCTGTAAAATCGTCATAATTATCCATCCTCAAAGCGAAGATATACTCGTTGTTCATCTCTCTCATAATGTAAAAACATTCAGGCATCGCTATGGAGATATATTGAGGTCTTCTCCCTGATTGAGACCCCATGGTAGCAGTATAAGATGCTGATAATGACGAGTAATAAAAGTCAGGTTCATCCGATTCATCCTCTTTCAATTCTCCCATCAACTTCCCCTCTTTCTTAATAAGGGCAACATATGTAACATTATCGAAATCAAGTATCTGTTTAAGAGAACTAAGAAGAAGTTTATCCACCTCCTTTTCAGCACTAGAAACGTCTTCATCTTCATAGATCTCTTTTAATCTAGATGGAGATAGAGTTTGATCCTCTTTGCTCTCATCTCCTGACTCTTCCTCTGATCCTTCTTCCACCTCTTCTATCTCTTCCTGCTCTCCGAATTTAAACTTGAAAAAATCAGGGTCTTCTTCCTCTGAGATAAGAATGCCTCCTGTATCGAATCTAAAGATTGATGCATCAAAGGGATATATATTTTTTAACTATAAATTCTAAAATTTAAAAATAAGAAAAAAAGGTGTTTACAGGTCTTTTCTGTGGAACCAGATCATACCTATGACCAGTGGAACTATTATCCACAGCGTTAATCCCACAACTAGTACAGGATATGTCATCATCTGTGGAAGGTCACCTACGTTCCCGGTCAGCTTGTTCATGATCATGCTGAATGATCCGTTAGGATTGAACAGTGTACCGAAGTAGTACCAGGTCGGATATGAAACATCAGATACTTTTTCAGGCATCTCCCATCCTGTAGTCATCAGCACTCCTATCATTATGAAGTCCCAGATGAAGTTGAACACTATCCATATGAAGACCCCACCTGCTAAAGCCCTGCTCTTCCTGGATACCAGTGATGACATCAGCATAGATATTGAAAGGTAAGCCAATCCGAACAGTACAGCCATCACGATGTAGCTGAGATAAAGGTCTACATTACCAAAACCTTGATTGAATCCTACAACGATACCCCCGATACCCAATCCACCTACGATAGCAAGAGTAATAACTGCAGACAACCCGATCAGCTTACCGGTGAGCACGTCTTTCCTGCTGAGTTCAGACGTCAAAAGCAAACCTATAGATTTAGATTCGACCTCATTAACGACCGTCTTATAACCCATGATTATCGCTATGATAGATATCATGGTGATCACTAAAGAAGAATACATGGCTATGGATTTCAATCCACCAGAAGAACCTGGCTGAACCGTCTCATAGACAGATACCAACAGCGTCACTCCGATAAACAGTAAACTCACCAGCAGTACCCACTTGGACCGTATGTTGTCCATGAACTCCTTCTTCGCAAGGCTCATCACAGCTCCTTTCCTGTTCCCGTACATCAGTTGTCACCTCCGTTAGTATATCTTAGAAAGATGTCCTCGAGATCACCTTCTTCAGCAGTGAAATCCTTAACAGTCAATCCGTTATCTTCCACGATCCTCAGTACAGCTGTCTTGAACTGGCTTTCACATACGACCTCAAGTCTGTTACCTTGACCTCTCATGGACCGTATCCTGTCATCATCCTTCAATTTACCAGCGATCTGTCTGTAATCTCCAGATAGTTTAAGTTTCATCTTTGTAGGGATGTCCAACTTGTCTCTGAGATTGTCTACAGAATCTATCGCTCTTAACTTCCCGTCTGATATTATACCGACTCTATCTGCGACTTCTTGAACATTGGGCAATATATGTGATGAAAAGAACACCGTTCCTCCTTTATCGGTATAATCCTGAACCAATCTTTTCACCATCGTGATAGCAGTTGGATCCAAACCTGATGTCGGTTCATCCAGTATCAACAAGGGTGGATTTCCTACCAATGCCTGAGCTAAAGCTATTTTCTGAGCCATCCCTTTAGAATACTCACCTATCTTCTTGTCTGCAGCTTCCTGCATACCGACCTGTCTCAACAACCTGTCCACTTCACCTTTAGGTGCGTTCCTCAATTTTGCGAAGAACTCCAAAGTCTCTCTGCCAGTCAAATTGCTGTAAAGGTTCATGTACTCGGGTAAGTAACCGACTCCAAGAAGTGCTTCTCTCCTTTCTTTCCGCACTGATCTTCCCATGACATGTATGTTCCCTTCGGTGGGATTTATCAACCCGAGTATCGATTTTATCGTCGTCGTTTTCCCTGCACCGTTAGGCCCAAGAAAGCCAAAGACTTCTCCTTTTTTTATCTCTAGATCAACGTTTTCAACCGCATGAAAATCACCGTACCTTTTTTTCAATCCTTCTATCTTTATCATAGATCCATTATTTTTCATCTTTATTCTACCTCCGTCTCATCCAGATCCAACAAAACATCTTTCAATTTCATGAACTCTTCATCAAAATCTAAACCTTCGATGGTCTTCTCACAGGTTATCGAATTGTCATCATCACACTTTGCTTCGTATCCATTTTTTCTCAGTTCATCGATTATCTCTATCTTATCTTTCAACAATCTTAGGTCCAATTCATCCCCATCTTCACAGAGGATTATCACGACTTCCATGAAGATATCTGAATCCTTGGATTCCTTCACCCGGACCCCTGTACCTATCCTGAAATCACAATTCTGCTCGATTATGTGGTAGGATTCGCTGTAGTCACTCTCCTTCGCTTTTTCTTTCATCTTTTCGATATTTATCTCAGCACTCATGTTTCCACTTCAAAACAGTCTATCACCCTTAACTATATAATATCATGTTTAGAATAAAAATTACTAAACGGAAACTTAGCTGCACTTTAACTTCCGCTTTGTTATTCTAAAGCCTAAAAAAACGGACAACTAAGTTGTAATATAATTCTCTAGATCAATTAATCCATTGCCTTCTCCTCTAACAGCTCGTCTCTCCATGTATCGAAGTCTTTACTATTATAATAAAGCCGGGAATCCACTGATCCGATGTAATCCCTCTCTCTCAACTTTCTCTTTATCTCATGCACATGATTGAGATTCTTTGTCCAGCAGTTGGATCTTATCATCTTTGGATGGTTGACTGGTATCGAAAAACCGTATAGATTGGGACTGAACTCATCCAATATCTTTTGTATTACTTTTTTTCTATCATGGCTAGATTTCACATAATAGTCGAAAAACGATATTATATCACTTGTGTACGTAGGCTTATGTTTGATTGTAAAAGAAACGGCTCCTTTATCTTTCATCTCATCTAGTCTTCTTCTAACGGTTTTTGCAGATAGATTAAGCTCTTTAGCAACATCTGAGAGAGATTTTCTAGCATCGTGCTGTAATGAGTGAATAATCTTATAATCTGTTTTTGAAAATTCAAAGTCCTTTAATTTTCCGACTTGAGACATATCCACGATGAAAATTTCAGGTTCTTTGATTTCAGCCTTATCACTTATCCTTTCCACATATTCATTCGTCTCCTTAAAATCACGAAGTAGTGCTTGGACATAAAGAAAATTACCGCTGGCTGCCGCCACTCTAAACGTTCTTTCATCCTCTCCTATTTTACTGATCAGATCTTCAGAATTACTGTTTTCAGACCTCCCATCAACACTCATTATCACGCATCCTTCCAAAGCTCTATAACTTAATTGAGCTGTGAATTCCTTGATCATACCACTATCTATAAGATTCTGTATCCTAGAATGAACTGCGTTCACTGATAATTTGACCTCATCAGCTAATTTCCTGTAAGGTATCCTGGAATCTCTCAAGAGAAGAAGAGCTAACTTAAGATCTATCTCGTCCATCAAGGTCTAAACTAAAAATAGCGATTAAAACTTTACGATTGTTTACCCTTCAATAATCTCCAACCTATCTTGAACCCGTCCCAAATGTGAAGTTTAGATCTTCCTTTCCTCTTCTCGTACTTGATAGGTATTTCTTTTATCGATTTATCATTCATCATGATGTGGATACCGGCCTCTATCTCGAAACCATCTCCGGGAATACTATCGATATTTTCTGCCCTGATACCTCTCAAACCAGTACACATATCGCTCACCGAAGTGCCGTGTAAACTATTACCCATCCATGTCAGGATCTTATTACCTATTTTATTCCTTAAACTCATGGCACCATCATCGATCTTCCCTGCAAATCTACTCCCCATGACCATGTCATGACCATTTTCCAGCACCTCAACCATATCCACTATCTTCTCAGCAGGATATGAACCGTCACCATCGATCAAGAACAGATAGTCTCCATCAGAAACTTTGAATCCTCTGCGGACTGCATTGGCTTTACCGTCGTCTTCCTTCACAACTTTCACATCCAGTCCTTTGATCCTATCCAAAGTTCCATCGGTAGAGCCGCCATCGACGACTATTATCTCGGTCGCAAAGCCCTTACTTCTCAATCTATCCTCAGGTATATCTTCGATCACCTCCCTTATGGCCTCTACCTCGTTAAGTGTAGGTATGATTATTGAAACCGTCTTCATATCACCCACCAAAAAGTAAGGATGATATAAATAACTCCTCCATCAATTATGAGGTCATCAGTATACAATATGAACTTGATTTTTGACCATAAAATATAAAGATATTAAATTAAGTTCCTTATAGAAACAGATGGGGATAAGATTCCATGAAAGCTCTGCTTGTCGATGATGAAGACAATTTTCTGGAACAGACCAAGATATATATAGAGGATAATCTGGAAAACATCTCCGTAGATACGGCGAAAGATGTTGAAGAGGCATTGGAAAGATTCGATGAGGAAGAATATCACGGCATAATCTCAGATTATCAGATGCCTGATATCGATGGGCTGGAATTTTTAAAGATAATAAGAGAGGAGAAGAACAGCGATATACCGTTCATCATCTTCACAGGTAGAGGTAGAGAGGACGTTGCCATGAAGGCTCTGAATCTAGGGGCTAACAGATATCTCCAGAAGGGTGGAGATCCAAGGTCACAGTACGGAGTCCTTTCGGACGCTCTCATCAAGGAGATAGAAGCCTACAAGAAGGAAAAGAGGTTGAGAGAATCTGAAAGGACATACAGGGAGATGTTCGATAAGGTAGGTATTCCCATATTTCTTCACGATATAGACTCTGGTAGGGTGATCAATGCTAATAAAGAAGCTGCAGAGATGTACGGATATACTAAAGAAGAGATAGAAGAGATGCAGGTAGGGTCATTCAGCGCTGATGGAGAAGGATTCGGCCAGGAGAAAGTAAAAGAACAGATACAGGCGGCTATAGAAGAAGGACCACAGAAGTTCCTGTGGAGAGGAGAGAAAAAGGACGGGACCAAAACATGGGAAAAAGTAAAACTCACACCTGCGGAGATCAAGGGTGAGACTAGGGTTCTCGCCACGATAAATGATATAACTGACCTCAAAAGGATCGAAAATGAGAAGGAGAGAAATCTAAAGGAGCTGCAGTTCATCAATGAGACGATACTGCAGGTCAGCAATATGGATGATATAGATGCGATCTGTAGTTATCTAGGAGAACAGGTTCACTCAGTCAACGAGGATTCGTACGTATTCGTTTCCCTTTATGATGAAGAGAAAGATGCTATCACTTTGAGATCAGCCACTGGACTAGGGGATTCGAAGGAAGACATATCAGTCTTCTTTGAAGATGTGAAGGATATGGGTCTGAACATCGATGAGATGGGTGGGGAGAAAGAACTATACACTTCTGGAAAGATAGAAAATGTTTCAGGGGGCCTCCATACATTATTGGCCGGTAAATTTGATGAAGATACCTGTCAGAGCATTGAAGATCTACTGGGGATAGAATCCACATATACTGTTGGTTTTGCCCTGGGGAATGAACCGTATGGCGGTATAATTCTACTCAAGACGGAAGAAGGAGACCTTAGATACAAAAGAGCCATCGAGACTTTGGCAAGACATCTATCAGTGATGCTGCAGCACAAGCAGGCTGAACAGAGGAGAAAAACTTTGGAGAAACGATACAAAGCCCTATTCGAAAGGTCATTAGATGGAGTATACTTGTTCAACATGGATGGTGACTTTATCGATGCGAACCCTAGAGCGGTTGAGATGTTAGGTTATCCTAAAGATGAACTCGATTCACTGAATTATAAGGACATATTCACGGTGGATTCTATAAAGAAAATAGAAAGAACGATAGAGAAGATCAGAGAAAAGGGTGCCCAGGAAGATCCTACAGAGCTGAAAGCCAAAAGGAAGGATGGAGAGGAGATCTGGGTCGAGACGAAAACTCACATACTTTACAGAGATGACGAGCCTTATGCATACCAAGGTATAGCTAGAGAGATAACTGAAAGAAAGAAGATGGAAGAACAGATGAGGAAAAAAGAAAAGGCCATACAAACATCTTTGAACGGAATCACCATGGCTGATCTAGATGCGGATATAACCTATGTCAACGATTCGTTAGTAGAGATGTGGGGTTTCGATGACCCAGATGAAATAATCGGTAGAAATACTCTTGAATTCTTCCACGATAAAGAAGAGACCCAGCGGGCTATAGAGCAATTGTTCCAGGCCGGTAGATGGAAAGGCGAGTTGAAAGGAGAAAGAAAGGACGGATCGCTCATAGATGTTTTCTTATCGGCGAACCTGATATATGATGAAGAAGGTGAACCTACAGATATACTGGCTTCGTTGATAGATATCTCAGATAATAAAACCACTATAAAGAAAATAGAGAAACTCCATGACATCACTCAGAATCTAGAAACATGTGATGAGGAAGAAGAAGTGTTCGACCTTGCGATAGATGCTGCGGAAAAGATACTGGACTTTGAGATGTGTACGATAGATTCTGTCGAAGGAGATAATTTCGTGGTTCAAGCCACATCATCAAATGTAAAACCTGAGGGATCACAGAGTACATCTCTGGATCAGGGCATCGCCGGTAAAACGTACAGAGAAGGCGATTCGTATCTGATAAACGACATAAGTAATGATGAGGTCGCTGATCCTGTCAGAAGTGAATATCGGTCAGCTCTGAGTGTACCTATAGGCAATTTTGGTGTCTTCCAGGCAGTATCGACAGGGAAAGACCAGTTCGATGAGCAGGACGTCAACATGGCAGAGTTACTGATGGACCATGTCAAAGAGACTCTTAAAAGGATCAAGTCCAGCAAGAAACAGGAGTTCTTACATTCTTTATTGAGGCATGATGTCAAGAATAAAACACAGATCGTTGAGGGATATCTGAATCTGATAGAAGATACGGAACTCTCGAAAGAACAATCAGAGTATGTAGAAAAAGCTCTGAAGGCGACTGAAGAGGGAAAAGAGATCCTTGAAAAAGTTAAGGCTCTTAGAGAGGTCAAGGATGAAGAGATCGAAGATGTTGATGTAAAAGGACCTTTGAAAAAGGCGATAGACTCGAATAAAGAGATAGTCAAAGGTTCTGGAATAGATATAAAATATGAAGACACGTACGAGAAAGAGGAGAGCTGTTTGGTGAAAGGTGGTCCTTTACTGGAAGAACTTTTCTTCAACATAATAAACAACGCTGTGAACCATTCAGACTGCGCCGAAGTTAACATTTCGATAACAGATGATGATAAACGCTGTATAGTGGTCATCAAAGATGATGGGACAGGGATAACCGATGAAGAGAAGCAGAAAGTGTTCAAGAAAGGATACAAAAAAGGTGATCATGCGGGTTCAGGCCTGGGTCTACACCTAGCAAAAACCATCGTAGATAGTTATGGCGGAAATATCGAAATTGAAGATTCTGAATTAGGTGGAGCAAAATTCATAATAAAACTAAAAAAATCTCAGTAATCAAGATAGTACTCTATGACACATTCTTCGATATCAGGTCTGACCTCTTTGACTATTTCTAAGAATTTTTCTTCCTGAGTGGTTGCCATGACTCCAAAAAGATCGTTGAATACTTCTTCATTCTGTATCTTTTTGACTATCAGTCTCTTATGTGTCTCTGTTAGTTTACATTTTCCGCCTTTATCATGTTCTTTTTTCAGATGCTTCTCTATCTTGGAAAGGACTTCCATGTAAAAACCTATCTTTCTAGGTCTATCTGGACCAATATTTCTGACCAATCCACATTTCTCACAGTATGGATGTGGTGCTAATGTCAGTGACTCCATCTTACTGAGCATCGGGAGCCAGTCGTAATCATTTGCTTCGTGGAGACATCCATGACTCTTATCCTCAGCACCCTCAGTATCTGAATCGACCATCAATTATACTACATGTATTATTGGTATATATATGTTTATCCAAGATAACTAAAAATTTATAAAATAATTTTAAACATATTAATCAAGCCCCTAAAATCACGCTTTTTTCAATTCGACCGTGAATCTAGTACCTTTCGGATCCATTTTCTCGACTCTGATAGTTCCGCCATACAGTTCTGCTATCTTCTTGACAAGGTATAGTCCTATCCCAGTTCCAGAAGATTCTTCTCCCTTTATGCCTTTGTTAAATACTTCTTCGAGTATATCATCACTGATACCTTCACCGTCATCCTCTACATCCACTAGAACGTCTTTACCATCCTCTCTGACTGATACTTCTATATTATCACAATCGCTGTGTTTTATGGAATTCTCTATAAGATTGAAAAACAGGTCCTCTAACAAGCCGCCGCCTGTAACTTTTGTCTCTCTGGGTTCATAGTTCAACTCGACACCTTCTTCTTCCAATTCATCTTCCATCTTTGAAAGGACTTTTTTCAGAGCCCTGTCCAGTCGGTATTCACTGCCCTCTTTTTCTTGATGTATATCTTTCAGTAGACCGAGTTTGTCTATAAACTCGATATTCTTTTTACAAGCCTTTTTAGCCTTTCCGATTATATCCATGGATTCATCACTGATATCTGAATCCTTCAGTAAGTCGAGATAACCATCCACCACTCTCATCTTGTTCTTCATGTCATGTCTCAGTAGAGTCACCAAGAATTTTTGGATATCTTCAGACCTGATCCTTTTGATAGCATCCTCCATATGTGCTATGAGGAGTTCAGCCATCTCCAGGTCTTCCTCATCAAAACCATTTTTATCCTTTGATAGAGCCTGAAATACTCCGTTCTCCAAAATAGGGATTGTGATACCAGATCGGTACTCTGATAACTTTTGATCGACATCGAATTCTTCTACATCTTTGATGAGAAGGGATTCCCCTTTCTGGTAGACATGACCAGTAACACCTTTCTCTATAGATGACCCTTCTCGTCCATACTCTGGTACATCTTCAGAAGCTGATTTTACCGTTCCTTTACCGTCTTCCTTGATGATGACACCGCAGACGTGGAAATCCAATATCTCCTTAGCTATCTCCACTATCTTATCATACACCTCCTGGATATCTTCGATATCTTTTAGGTCTAATGCGGCTTTGTGAAGGCTCGTTATTTTATCTCTTTTTTCTTTTATCTCTTCCTCCTTTTCGATACTGTTCAATGCCAACCTGGTCTGGGAAACCAACAGGTTGGTCATCCTGATATCCTCTTCATCGAAGTACTCCCTCTCGTAGGAAACTGCCTGAAATACTCCATAATCTTCGATAGGTACGCTTATTCCTGATTTGAAGTCCAGATTTTTTGGTTCAGCATCAGATTGAGATTCAACATCATTGATCAAAAATGACTGATTCTCCTGAAATGATCTACCGCCTATGCCTTCATCTGCCGGAGAATCGAAGGAACTGTCAGGTGGTGTTTCTTCTGAAGTAGCCTTAACTCTCAACATGCCGTCCTCAACGATATCTATACTGCAAATGTCGAAGTCAAGGATGTTCTCTGCTACCTCGACTGTGAAATCGTAGACTTTCTGTTTATCATCGAAGTCTATCATCCTTCTTGATATCTCGTGTAACCTCTCGATCTTCTCTTTATTTTCCTTCAATTTCTTCTCTCTCTTTTTATTTTCAGTCACATCTATCAGGGTCCCTTGAACAGCGGGTTTTCCCTGATAGGATGAAGGCACTGAGAAGACTTCTACATCTATTTTTTCATCATCTTTTGTAAGAGCTTTGAATTCATATCTGACAGATTCTCCTTCACCCTCTTCTCTTCTTGATACACCGCTCTCAACCCTTTCCAGATCATCTCTCGATACAAGTTCACGATAATCTTTATTGAGAACTTCATCTCTATCATAACCGAATATATTACAGAATTCTGGATTGACATATCTGAACAGATCGTTCTGGATAACGTACACACCCACCAATGATTTTTCAGACAGATCTTTATATTTTTTCTCAGTACTTGTCAGCTCTTTCTCAGTTTTCCAGTGTATAACCTCTTGTCTTATCGCATCGGCCAAAACACCGTATTGAATACTTGGGTCCCCGCCTTTTTGTATGTATCTATCTGCACCCAGGTTCAGGGCTTTCATGGCAACCTCTTCTCTTCCCTGACCAGTGAATATTATAAA
>CAYSTL010000054.1:0-11881 GCA_964433785.1 uncultured Thermoplasmata archaeon | reverse complement strand
ATTATGTAATAATCTTCTTCTTTAAGATATACATTTCCAGCTTGTTCGAGAACTATAGAAGCTTCACCTTCTTCTGATTTTCTGATATCAAATCTGACATGAGATTCACCTTCACCTACTTTTGGGTTAAGATCTATAGTTGTGTAACCATCTACATCTACGGAAGATGGAATTATCTCTTGTTCAGATTTTACACGTTCATAATTAGCTGGTAAGTCTAATGTGTATGAATAATCTCTTTTATTACTGAGTGTGTAATCTTCGTTGACCATAAGATCAACAATATGCTGATCTTCTTCCGATATCTCTTCACTTGCTGTATATTCTATATTTGAAGTAACAACGATCTCATTTGTTAACGGGTTCATTACCGATCCTTGTAGAGATGTAAGATCTGCATCATTAACTGTACTTGAAATCTGTTCATAGTCGATATCATCTACAGTTATCATATTTTCAGTGTATTGTATTCCAGCTTCTCTGTAATCTAACCATTGATTTTCGAATGCATCTATTTCAGATTCGCTTACTGAAAGGTCTTTATTTCCAAAAGCGAAATCGATCTGCATCTTTAAGCTGCCTAGATATTCATAATCCATTGCTTCGAATACTGATCCAGGTTGTATCGTTCTTTCTCTTGTAATTTGAACGCCCTGCCAGTCATTATTTATCGTAATATCAGTTTTTATCTCTTGTTTTTCTGCAGTTTCGACTGTTAATTTACCAAGATTGAAATCTATCTGATCTACGTTTCTCTGTATAACTTTAGGTTTGTAACCTACAGCTTTTATAATTATCGTGTATTCTCCCTCAACAGCACCTATTTCAAAATAAGGTCCTTGGTCTACTTTTTCGTGTAACATCAAGCCTGTGTTTTCATTGTATATTGTAACATCTATGGGAGCGTTTATTCCACTTCCTCCTGTTTCCCATAGGAAACCACTGATGACTGGTGAATTTGGTGTTTTTTCAAGTGTAATATCTGATAATTCAACACTTTCATTTATGTTTAATATTCTTGTATATGGTTTATAATTCGGTGCATCAAATTTTAAAATAAATTCGCCTTCATAGGCCATAAATTCATATGTTCCATTTTCTTCATCAGTTATTGAAAATGATTTGGTAAACCTATGTGCAGTATCTGTAAGGGTAATTTCGCTCTCAGGGATAGCTTCACCTTTTGAATTCAATACAGTTCCTGAGATTGTATAACTTAATTCTGCTGAATCTACTTCGATGAATCCTAGATCTTTGTGATCCCCGTCTTCAAGTTGGAATGTTTCAGATTGTTGACCGAATATGACCATCTCGTTACCATATTCTTGAGATGATATCTTGACTTTATGATGGCCTGGGTCTACATTATTAAATCTGAAATATCCTCCACTTTCTGTATGAGTTGTTAGCACTTTATCTTGTGATATATCTATAAGGTTAACTTGTATTCCAGCGGGATATGTTCCATCTTGGGCCTCTACAATACCTTCAACCGTGCCCATGTGGTTTCCTTCTGCTTTCGCACTCCATTGCAGTACCATTGTCGCTGACAGCATCATCACTAACACCATCAGGACAGTAAATAGCTTATTAACTGTTCTCGTTTTCATTTACAGTTCCTCCATTATTGAACATCGCATTTACTAACGATAGGAATTGTCGCTGTGATGAGGGCACCCCTATAAATAATTTTTTGGGAACTTTACATAAGTTATTGGAAAAATATAAATCAATAAATCCGACATTATGGACTGGTGTGCAAATTGAAGCATAAAAGGAAAAGTAAGAGGAAGAGTAAAAAGACATGCAGCGTTAAAGGTTGCGATGAGAAAAAGAAAAAATCAGTGTCAAAAAGTAAAGTCATGGATAAAACCGATCTAACAATAGAAACTGATAATCCGAATAATGCATACTTGTGTAAAAAACACTACAAAGAATATAAGAAAGCAACCAAAAACGAAAGAAGAGCTAGAAGGCTCAGTTGGGATTAGTAACTTTAAAAATATACCTTTTAAGGTATATTATCAATATCATATCGAAAGGAAAGAGCACAACTATTGGGAAGCTGGCCCTACTTCCAAAAAGAGCAACAGCCAACATCGCTGCTAGTCCACCGTTTTTATAACCCGAAAATAGAACATAACTTTTCAATTTTTGATTTGGTACTTTTATATGTTTACCTATGAAGCTAGTTATGGTAGCAGTGCCTATACTTCTTAAGAAACCGATGAATAATATAGGTATGAGTATAGTCGTTTCTGAGAAGAAATAATTTTGATTAGCACCCATAAAACCGAATATCAGTAAGAAGAATGATATGTTGACAAATATTTTGTCATGCTTCTGTTCTTTATAACCAACTTTTAAAAGAATTCTAGAAACTATTATAGGTATCACTATCATCAGAAACAGATATCTAAGTATCTGAAAAATACCAATGGTACTACCATATAATAATGATAAAAACAAAGGGACTATGGCTAGAGACGATAGATATAGGAGTGAACTCGATATCAAAGATAATTCAAGATCACCTTTAAGCATCTTAGTGAAAGGTATCACAGCTATGGCAGAAGGGACCAACGCGAATACGACCAAACCCTGTATTATCTTTACATCATCGAATATCAGATATGCTGAACTTATCAGGACTACTGTTAAAAATAGATAATTAGCCAAAAATGAGACAGAAAAGTCTTTTAGATGTCCCTTGATATCTTTCAACTCAGTAAATTTAACTTCCCTTGTTGATAATGACATTATAACTAATAAGGATATCAAAGTGATCTTGTCAGTATATGCGGGAAAACCCCCTGTCAATACGCCAGTGATCATAGCTAAAAGGGCCATCGCCCCGTAACTATACAGTATGGATTTGATTCGGTCTAACACATTTCGATATCGACCCTATATTTATACTCTTTTCTACTTAAAGTAAAAAGATAAAATAAGGACTATACCTTTACTATTTATAGATGGATAAAAAAAAGGTATTTCTGGAAATATTCCCTGTACTTCTTTTATGTGCTTTAGGTGGATCTCTTTCCGGATATATTTTAGGCCATATGGCTGACATCCTTGAAATTATTCCTGGCCTCATAGCATTGGTGCCCGCTGTAATCGGTATGCGAGGTAATATAACCTCAGCGATGGGAGCTAGATTAGGATCAGCAGTACACCTTGGGCTTATAGAAGATAATATCACTTCAGATATCGTCAAAGAAAATCTTAAAAGTTCGATATCATTGAGTGTCTTTGTAGCCATACTTTTACCACTTTTCTATGCTATAACGGGTATAGCTGTAGGTTTTAAAATTTCTGTCAAGATATTGTTTAGTTTATCTCTTATATCTATTGCTACAGGCTTGACTTCAGGACTACTTTTATCTTTCATAGCTTTTTTTATAATAGTTATGGCTGTAAAATGGGGAATTGATCCAGACAACATAACTGGTCCTTTATTAACGACTCTTGGTGACGTATTTTCTTTGACTATATTATTTACCTATTCGATATTGATAGGAGGGTTATTATGGTGATGTATGATTGGAAAGCGATCTTCAAAGAAAGTGCACCTATTTTGACAGTTACCGCATTTATCGGTGTAGCTGGAGGGCAAATATTAAATTCAATTAATACCCTACTGGTTGAAATACCCATATTGTTATTTCTATTGCCGGTGATAAACGCTGTAGGAGGGAATTTAGGTACCGTGTTGGGTGCAAGGATATCATCAGGTTTTCATTCAGGTTATATTCAACCGAACCTAGGAGATATTGAAATGAGAGAAAATATAATCATCTCATCAATATTAGGTGTTTGTGTGTATCTATTTCTTGCACTAGGTATAGCTAGTTCATCGATTGTAACCCCTCTTGGAATTATCGCATATCAGCTATTTATCATAGTTCTAGGTGCAGGATTATTACTAACTATATTCATGATTATAATAACGATCATTATAAGTCTAGTAGCGGTTAAAAAAAGACTAGATCCCGACAATGTATTGACACCAATAGTCACAACGACAGGTGATTTTATAGGTATTGGGTCTCTATTGTTTATGATCTGGTTGGTGATATTATGAAGTTGAGCAAACTACAAAAGGAGCTTGAGGAAGAACACGAAATTATAGAATATGAAGATACGAACGTCAGAGAGCTTTTGACATTGATGAAGGATAATTCAGAATTGATAGCAGACCTCGCTTATGCAGGGATAGTCTTCGAAAATGAAGATTTAGCTGATGAGGTCAGGCATCTTGAATCCGAAATGGACAAGATGATGTATCAGATCAGGCTTAAATGTATGTTGAGTGCGAGAACGATCGAAGATGCTGAACAGCTCAGTGGTTTACTTCAGATAGCCTCTGCTGCTGAAAAATTGTCTGACGCTTCAGAAGACATGGTAAAGCTTCTCGATATGGACCTTGAATTGAAAGAATTATTACCTCATATTATGAGTAAAGCGGATGAAAGGATACATACTTTGAAAGTGGCACAAAATTCAGATATGGTTAACAAAAAAATCGGTGATTTACATCTAGAATCAGTGACTGGTATCAGAATAATCGCTATAAGAAGGAAGAACAGATGGATATATGGGCCAAATGGTCATACGCTGATAAAAGGTGGTGACATATTGATTACAAGAGGGGTAGAAGAAGGATATAAAGAATTAAAACCAACAGCCTACGGAGAGAAAAGTTGGGAGGGATAATATGGAAAATGTAGAAACAAAATTGATCGAAATGAAAAACAAATCAGAATTGATGCTTGACCTTGCCTATTCAGCGCTTTTATACCACAATAGAGATATCGCAAAAGAGGTCATTGAGTTGGAGGACCAGATCAACCGTTTGTATGATAAAATACAGAGAGAAGCTATAGAAAAATGTAAAGATGATGTTGATACAGATAGAAGTTTGATACTCATCAAGATGGCCGATGCCATCGAGAGATTTGCTGATTGTGCACTAGATATAGCTGATGTAGTCCTTAGAGATATTGATCTCCATCCTGTGATAAAGAAAAGCTTAGAAGAAAGTGATATCGTGATGCTTAAAAAGACGATCGGTAAATCTTCTTATTTAGACGGTAAGACTATAGGGGAAACAAAGATCGCAAGTGAGATCGGTATGTGGATAGTAGCTGTTAAAAGAGGTGGAACTTGGTATTATGGCCCTAAAAAGGATTTTAGATTCAGTGATAATGATGTAATTTTTGTTAGAGGGCCGGAGGATAGTGAAAAGAAGCTAGATTCCTGGGTAGGTAAGAGGTAAATTAATTAAAAACCAACACATATAAATAACAATAATACATTATTGTGACTTGCAATTTACACTTCAGTCGAGGGTCACTCGGTAGATAAAGTAAGAAAATTAGGGAAAAGTTCTTTTAGACCGGTGTGATAAATATATAGGCAAATGGAGATGTGGTCTTAGTGGCCAGCCCTGTAGAAAAAATAACAGATATTAAAGATGATGCGAAGAATAAATTGAGTTCTATATTTGGCTCGAGTCTTTTGAAGGAGAAAAAACCAAAAAGAATTAGATTATCTAGAAATGAAGTAGAAAAAAGGATACAAGAAGATGAAAGAGAGGGTGAATGGATATCTGAGTATACCAAATTACCAGAGCTAAAAGATGATAGTTGGAACGTAGTAGAGATCATACCAATTCGGGAACCTTTTAGCTATTCTAGGATTATTTTTGATGATTCGAGGAAAGAATACATCTATCAGGCGATCGAACCAACGTTAAATGAAGATGAAAGAGAGATGAAAGAAAGGATAACAGATACATTGGATAGAACATTGACTTATGAATGGGAGTCGATGGAGAAAAAAGATAAAGAAGAATTCATAGAAGAAGCGATCAAAAGTTATATTGAAAGTAGAGGAATTGAACTCAATGAAGTATCTGAAGAAAGGATCATTTACCACATCGTGAGAAATTATGTAAGATTTGGGCCGCTAGATGTATTGATGAGCGATGAATATGTGGAGGATATATCTTGTGACGGTATAGATATTCCTATTTTCATCTATCATTCAAAATATGAATCGATCAGGACTGATATAAGATTTGAAGAAGAGCAGTCTTTAAACTCATTTATCATTCAACTAGGTCAGAGATGTAACAAGCAGGTTTCTGTGTCCAACCCTATTTTAGATGGAACTACAAGTGAAGGTCATAGGGTACAGGCAACATATGCTAAAGAAGTATCAACTAGGGGTTCTTCCATTACTATCAGAAGATTCAAAAAAGAACCTTTCACTCCTGTGAAATTAATAAATTATAACACAGCAAATCCAAAGATGATAGCCTACATGTGGTTGATGGTAGAAAATAACATGTCGATGATCGTGGCTGGTGGGACAGCCTGTGGTAAAACAGCGACTCTAAATTCTGCCACATTATTCATCCCTCCTGGTTTAAAAATTGTATCTCTGGAAGATACCAGAGAGATCAATCTACCACATGAAAACTGGATACCGAGTACGACCAGGGCAGGTGCTGAGATGAGTAAAGGAGAAGGAAGAGCACCTGGTGAGGTAAACATGTACGACCTGGTTCGTAACGCTTTAAGACAGCGTCCTGACTACATAATCGTAGGAGAGGTAAGAGGTAAGGAAGCTCATACCATGTTCCAGGCAATGGCTACAGGTCATACCACCTACTCAACTATGCATGCAGATTCTGTTGAATCCATGGTTCATAGGTTGGAAAACCCACCGATCAACTGTCCAAGAGTTTTACTCACAGCTTTGGATTTTGTAATCATACAAACTTTTGCTAGAGTTAACGATGAAGAAGTAAGAAGAATAGAAGAAATAACTGAGATCGTAGGTTTCGAGCCGGAAAGTGATGAATTGATCACTAACACTGTTTTTGAATGGCAGAGAGAAAGTGATGATTTCATATATAAAGGCCATAGCTTTAACTTTGATACTATCCAGTCGATGAAAAATTATACACAGGAAGAGATGATGGATGAATTCGAGGATAGGATTGAAGTAATCAAATATCTTGCAGATGAAGATCTAACACATTATAAAGAGATATCTAGGATAGTGACTTCATATTATAAAGAACCCGACGAAACCCTGGCAAGGATCAGAAGAAAATCGGAGGGTAATGATGGTTGAGATAAAAAATATCTTTAAGGGATTTGAATTTAAACGAGGTTCGTTCTTATCTACAAAAAGAGCGAAACCTAGTGATAAAGTAGAAAAATATGGCCCTCACATGGTGAAATTACCAAAATCGGTAGTTCCAGAATATCTGGATCTTTCACCTTATAAACAATTTTGTTGGAAAGTTATGGGTCCTTTTGTTAAGGACAGAGATATAGAAGAATCTGATTTAGAACATGATCTATTGGAAGCCCATATGAAGATCAGGGTAGAAGAATATATAGCGTATGTTTGGCTAAGTACTATATTTGCATTGATAGCAGGCATTTCCGCAGGTTTAATAGCAGCTCCTATCTTATCTTCAGCGATAGGTATTTTTGGATATATATTTGCAGCGTTGATAGCAGTATTCCCACCGGTAGGAGCTTACTTTGGTTTGATGTCAGCACCTGGGATGAAAGCTAACAGCAGGGGTAAGAAAATAGATAAAAAATTATCAGATGCCATGAGTTTTATCGCATCAATGTCTTCAGCAGACATTAATATCGATCTTATATTCAAAGAATTGTCTAAACAGCCTTTATATGGAGAGGTCAGCGAAGAAGCTAGGTGGATAACAAGAGACACTGAATTGCTGGGCATCGATATTTTAACTGCTATGCAGAGAGCAGCAGATAGATGTCCTTCAGACAAATTTCAAGAATTCCTACAAGGTGTTATAACAACTTCCAGCTCTGGTGGTAAACTAAAACCTTACTTTAAAAGTAAGCTTGAAGAATATCAAAATGAAAGAGAATTGATGGTTCAACAGAATATGGAAACTTTGGGTATGATGGCAGAATCATTTGTAACCGTCGTTGTTGCATTCCCATTGTTCCTTGTTGTGATCATGGCGATAATGTCCCTTATGGGTGGAATGGGAGGTGGAGATCCTATTCCTTTGCTATATGCCGTGGTAGGTGTAATGATCCCCGGGGCTCAAGCAGGATTTATTGGTATAATTTGGTTGATTAATCAGGATTAGTGATATAGATGGAGCAAGAAAGAAAGAGTAGTTTGGAAAGAGTACTATCTCTCGGATATACAAAAGAAATTTTGATGATATCTATAGTATTATGTATAATATTCTTAGCTCTAGCTTTCATCGATATCCAGTATGTTCCGATGTCAGATCCTGAAGTGCCTGGAAAACCTAGTACTAGACCAACTATGCCACCTGATATCGATCTTCCATTAGAGACCCTTGATTGGACTATGATCGCTGCTATGGCTTTCTTTGGACCCTTCGGATTCTATGTAAGCCATAAACAAAAACAGATAGAGAAGATAGAAAGAAGACTACCTGATTTCCTGAGAGATGTTGCTGAAGCAGGTAGGTTCGGTATGACTTTGGCGGATGCTATAGTGGTATCAGCGTCTGGTAGATATGGAAAATTAACACCTGAGATCAAGAAGATGGCTGCCCAGATCGAATGGGGTGTACCTGCTAACCAAGCGTTGAATCTGTTCGCTGAAAGAGTTGATACTCCGCTTGTGAACAGAGTTGTAGCGATAATAATCAAAGCAAATGATGCAGGTGGTAACGTCGCTGATGTTTTGAATATGGTCTCCAAAGATGCGAAGCAGGTCCATATGTCTGAAGATGAACAAAAGATCGCTATGACTTCTTATCTTGCTGTTATATACATATCATACGCGGTATTTATCGTGGTTATAATTATATTGAGTACTCAGTTCCTCTCACAGATGGCTGAAGCAGGTACTCAACTTCAGGGTGGAGAGATGACTCAAGTTAGTGGTGGGGGTGGAATGGGAGCCGATATCCAAACAGAAAATATCCCCGTGATCAAGTATATATTTGCACTCGCAGTATTTGCCCATGGTATAGGTGACGGTATAGTCGCAGGAGTTCTACAGTCTGGTAAGATAACAAATGGTATGAAACACAGCTTTATTTTGATCCTGATAGGATTTATTGCTCTTAGAATATTGTTCGGAGGATTAGGTTTGATGGTATAAGGTGGTATATGATGGCTACTAATATGAGTGAAAAATTAAAAAAGAAGTTAAATTCCATTACAAGTTTTAGTTTAAATGATAATAAACCTAAGAAGGTATATCTACCTAAATCTCAAGAGGAAGAAGAGGAAGAAGAAACTGTAGAAGAGGAAGAATATGGTAGTGAGATAACTAAGATTCCAAAGATCGCCGATGAAAGTATAAAAGAGATCGAAGTATCTGAGGTAGAGCCACCGTATTCTTATGTAAGGATAAAATATGATAATACTTCAAATGAGTATATTTATGAGGTAATTGAGCCTGATTTAGACGATGATGAAGAAGAAGTATTAAAGACAGTAAAAGATCAGGTGATAGATAGAGTTGAATTGATAGAGATCGAGGATAAAAAAGAGAGAGAAGAATATTTAGAGCATAAAGTTCATAACATCCTTCAAGATCTTGATATATCTTTGAAACCAGTATCTGAAGAAAGGATACTTTATTATGTAAAAAGAGATTTTCTGGGTTTCGGACCGATACATGTTATGATGAAGGATACTGAACCTGAGGATATCTCATGTGATGGTGTTGATATCCCGATATATGTATTCCATAGAAAATATGGGTCGATGAAATCTAATGTTCTCTTCGAGACTGCGGAAGAATTGGATAATTATGTGGTTTGGTTAGCACAAAGAAGTGGAAAGCACATCTCAGTCGCTGATCCTATGCTTGATGCCACTATGCCGGATGGTTCTCGTTTACAGGAGACGTTGGGTACCCATGTAACTCAGAAAGGTTCATCATTTACTATAAGAAGATTTGAAGAAGAACCGTACACACCTATCAGTTTGATTCAATTTAAAACATTCAATCCTGAGATGATGGCGTATGCCTGGATCGCTATCGAGAACAGACAGTCCATGCTCATATGTGGGGGTACAGCTTCAGGTAAGACTACTACATTGAATGCCATCTTACTTTTCATACCTCCCCAGATGAAGATCGTAAGTATAGAAGATACGAGAGAACTTAATCTACCCCACGATAATTGGGTTCCTTTATTGACTAGAAGTGGTTTTGGAGAGACAGATGAAAGTGGTCAGAAAGCTGGAGAGATAGATATGTTCGAACTTTTACAGGCAGCTTTAAGACAAAGACCACAATATCTAATGGTCGGTGAGGTAAGAGGTGAAGAAGCATACGTTGTATTCCAAGCCATGGCGACGGGTAAAAGTGCTTATACAACTTTCCATGCAGATGACGTACAAACCATGGTCAACAGGATGGAGAACGATCCTATAAATCTACCAAGAGCATTGGTAGGTGCATTGGATATAGTTCTATTACAAGCGAAGGTAAAGGTCGGAACTAAGATGGTCCGACGTATAAAATCTATAACTGAAGTTGTGGGTGTGGATCCAGATACAGAAGAGTTGATAACTAATCAGGCCTATACATGGAATCCTGCTGATGATACATTCAACTATAGTGGTCATAGTTATATATACAGTAAAGTAGCTCAGGCGAAAAATTGGACTCAGAGAGAGATGGAGAGAGAAGTAAAAAGAAGAAAGAAAGTCCTCGAATATCTGAAAGAGGAAGAAATCACGAATTATGAAGATTTTGCTCACACGATATCTTCCTATTATAGAGATAAAAGTTCAGTGATGGAAACTGTGAGAGAGAAATTAGGAGAATCTAAGAATAAATCATTGAGATGAAGGAGTTTTGGTATATATGAAGCGTTTAGGAACAAGAGGAGAAAATATTCAAGAGTCAGAAGAGGGGGTAGCAACTACAGTTGGGACAATAATGGCTCTACTAATTTTTCTAAGTATTTTCTCATTGATAACTCAACAGTATGTACCTGTATGGATGGAGGATAATGAAGCTTACCACATGGACGAAGTTAAAAGTCAGATGGCCCAGATGAAAGGTAATATCGATAGTCTTATATTGAACAACTATAAGGGATACCCAACTTATACTTCAATAAAACTTGGTTCTGAAGGAATACCAATGTTTGCAGAAGAGACTATGGGCATCATCTCTTTAGAATCCTATTGGAGTGAAACATCAACTGGTATGCAGTTATCCTTTAATCATTCTGATAATGAGTACAGTTTCTCTGCTAGTGGAAATATCTCCGTCCAAGTGCTGAATAGATATTTCGAACAGCAGAAATTAGTCTATGAATACGGGGCTATCATATTGGAACAGGGTGATGATTCTATAGTAAGAGCGAGTCCACCTATTTCTATAGATGAGGTAAATAATCAATATAACATCCAGATAAGTATAATCGATATCGTAGGGGATGATTCTAGACACGGTGGAGCAGGAACAGTCGGGGTTACTGCTAAATTGCTATCTAGGAGTAGTAGTACGTTTAGTTCAAATGTACAGGATAATTTTACATTAAATATAAGAACTGAATATCCCCAGGCATGGAAGAGTTGGTTCGTTAATAAAACAGACCTTGATAAAGATAATATAACAACTAACAACAATATAGTGGAAATAGACATAGATTCAGATCTAATATCTGAGATACAGGTCATAAACTCAAAGGTTGAAGTAGATATACAGGGATAAAACCCTTTTATTTATTATGATCAGAGGAGCAATTGGTTTATATTTTGCTGTAATTTGCTTTACTTCGATTCCTATACTTTGCATAGTATAATCAATCTATTTTTAACTCCTTAAAAGTGTTAATAAATATCTTATTAATGATGTT
>CAYSTL010000053.1:0-11929 GCA_964433785.1 uncultured Thermoplasmata archaeon | reverse complement strand
AGCTTTACAAAAAAGGAGATATAAGTTTGGGTAGAGCAGCAGAGATAGCTTCAGTAACCATAGAAGAATTCAAAGAGATTCTAGATGAAAGGAATATAAGAAGAGAACTCGATACAACTGATATAGATAAAGGTGCAAAGGAGATACTGGAGGATTAAAATTAGATCTGATCTGTGATACAGATATTCTCTCATCTTTAGCCAAAATAAAACATCTAGATTTACTAGATCAATTATTCCCTAAGTCCAAAAAATTGATTCCAACTGGAGTTTACGAGGAATTAGAAAGAAGTAAAGAGATAGGGTATGATTTTCCTGATAGAATCTTTAGTTATACAAAAACGATATCTATGGACGATGATGAACTAGAAGAATACAAAATATATCTGACAGAAAAAAGAAAACTGGATAAAGGGGAGTTACAGTGTTTGGTAATCTCAGCATCTAGAGATTTTACATTTTTAACGAATGATACGTTAGCCCGGAAAGAAGCCAAAAATAAAGGGATAAAAACATACAATTTAGCAGAGATAATCCGTGCTGTCTATCTAGACGGGGAATTAAGTAAAAATGAAGTTAAGGAGATCATAATGGAACTAAAAGAAAAGGATCATTTCTATTTTTCAGATGAGACGGAATTGTATAAATGATTTGACAAAATTGATCTACTGGAAATATTCTATAATATTTATACATAAAATTTTGATTATATACTCGTCTGTCCATCTCATAGAATAGGACAGTAAATGTGAAGAGATAAAATTAGAAAAGCCAAAAGAAAAATAATAAATTATGAAATATTTGTGGTGTGTGAAAATGGAGTTAGAAGAAAAACCCGAATATCACAGAGGATCTACTGATCCAAAACCATCTTTCGAAGATGCTCAAAGTATTGCAGCAAAAAAATCTCAGGATATGGACTGTCCATGTCTGATCCAATGTGGATCCACCTTGAGAAGAGAAGATTATACCAGAGGTAGTGACCTCGATTTTCTAGCCATCCAAGATGGACAGAAAGATAAACGATGGGAACACGACTTCAAAAAAAGTATAGATATTTCTATCCTGAATAGAACTAAAGAAGAATTCTTAAACAGATTAGATGACGGCCATCCTTTCGATATGATGGCTTTGAAGTTCGGTGAGATAAGAAAAGATGATGGATTCCTTGAAGATATTGATCCATTAGATTACTCACCAACAAAAATAACGATCAAAGTATGGATAAGGAGTGGTCTCAATCATCATTCTAAGATGATAAACGATCTCAATTATCCACGTGAATTCATGAACGCTGCTTATCACTCTTTCAGGAGCTTTTCAAGAGTTTTGATACTCAAAGGATCAGATAAACTGGTAGAATCTGATAAAAATATAAGAAAAGAACTCAAAAGATTGGATAAGAAAGCGTCAGATAATTTTTGGACTTTGAGAAAGAAAAGGTTAGATCCAAAGGATATCATCCAAACAGAACATGTTGATCTGGATGATCCTGAGGTCAAAAAGATATTCAAAAAAGTGGACTACATAGGGAAAATTATCATGTCCAAGGATGATAAAGAATTTCTATCGTATGGAAGGTTAATGGATCTCTTAAACGGACAAGATCATGGAAAAATTATCGTACATCCAAAAGGGATCGATTCAGTACATATATCCGTGTTCAAGGACGGAGAGTTTAACACATTTGAGTTTGATATGAATGTGGGTGATCTATCACCTCTTTAAATCTTTTTCTTCACAGATCTTTTAATAATCCTACCTCACCTTTTCCAACAGATCCCTACTTTTTATGAGATCAACTTTATCCTCAACATCTTCGTTCCAAAAATCTCCATCACCGGTGATGAAATAATCAGGATCACAAGCTAGTACTGCAGCGAGTACTTTTACATCGTTTTTTCCATCAACGCACTTTTTTGCCTCATCTATCTTATCTTTGTATTCCTCTTCCTCGATCAACTCGATATCGATCAAAGCCTCTTCCACTTCATCTAGGACTTTTTCAAGTGATCTTGAACTCAAGTCTTCAAATTTTCTTTCGACAACCTCCAAAGTCTCCTCTCTACAGATGTCAGCAGTCACCAACCTGAAGTCCCCTGAATCCAGTATCTGGGATTCCTGACCTGAAAAGAAGATACCAGATATGATTATATTAGTATCTATGAAAACAGTTATCATCCTATGCTCCTTCTCTCACTTTGATCCATTCTTCGAGCATCTCTTCCTCAGAAAGATCTTTTTCTTCAGCCAATTCTCTCAAGAAGTTCCTACTCTGCTCTGCAAACAGTTTCCTAAGGGCTGCCCTGATGACCTCGCTTTTACTAGAATACATTCCAGACTCTATCCTTTTATCGATCTCTTCATAAAGTTCCTCAGAGACTCTCGCTTGTACGCTTTTCAGACTTTTTGTACCCATCTAAAGCACCATGTATTAATATGTAATACAGATTTAAATAGTTGTTGGATGTGCTGAGAACATCAATGAGATCGATCACTCTTCCTTGACCACAGCAACGGTGCACTTAGCCCTCTTCAAGACCCTCTCAGTGGTACTTCCCATGAAGAGTTCTCTGAACCCTGATTGTCCGTGTGAAGCCATGTAGATGATATCGTTCTCTGAGGCATATTCTGTTATCTTCTTGTAGGGAGACCCTTTGAACGTCTTTTTCTCTAGCTCTACACCTTCCTTCTCAGCCAATCTTTCAACCTTATCCAATGCCTCTTCAGCTTCATCTTCAAAGTGGGAGACGACCTTCTCTGAGATCTTGATATCTCCTATATCGATCACGTATACAGCGTGAACAGGTATGTTCAGTGCTGAAGCCAGCTCTATCCCTTCTCTCACTCCCTTCATGGAGAATTCCGACCCATCTGTGGGTACGATTATCTTCTCGTACATATTCGATAATTATCTTAGATGATATTATATTTTGTGATTCGCCACTCTATAGTTACCACTAAATTTCTTCAAAAAGAAGGAGTAAAATACGGAGAAGATAGAGAAAGAAGGAATTTTTTGGTCATCCTTCGATAACCTTGGTTTCCTTCTCTATCTCAACACCTACTTCTTCCAGCTTCTCTAACATCTTTTCGTATATCGGACCTTTGATACAGTCTTCTGGTGCGATTATACCCTCACCAGATATCTCTCCTTTAGCCATCAGCTCAGCACTTATAGCAGGGGGAAAACCTGTTGTACGCTGCATCGCTGTGAGATCTTGCTCTACATCTTCATCATCCCACATGTAATAATCTATCCTCACTTCTTCCCCATCTATCTTGCCTTCCGCGGTGTTCCACATCACGCAGGCGTCCCTGTCACCTTCTTTAGGCTGGAGTCTTGGAGTGATAACTTTAGAAAGGACCTCACGGGGGATCACTTCTACACCATCCATATCGATTGGGTCGATATCTAACATTCCACACTTTCTGAACTCTTTGATGGCATCGTAGTGTCCTGGCCATCTTATCGTCTTTTCATACGTATCTTCGAGTCCTGGTCTGGTATGAACGAAACTGGGCATCCCGGGAGTGACAGCACATTCCAACTCCACATCCTTTCCACAATTGTCAAAATCAAATTTCTCATGCATCGTCAGGGCGTCCAGTTCCACTCTCTCGCCATCCTTTATAGCTTCGGACTTGATGTTGTATTCTCTCAGAACATGATCGAAAGCCCAGGTTATCATGTATTTCAGGGGATGCCTCTCTGCGGATTCTTCATTCGGTATGCCTCCACACCGTGCTATGGCACTCTCAGGCTCGTCCATCTCTCGAAGAGCCTCTCCGAGTGTGATATTGGTCAGGCCTGGAGCGAAGCCTATACCGTCCAATAACATTATACCTTCTTCCAGATACCTCTCATGAAGGTATTCTCCATATTCATCAACATCCATCCCTTCTGGTAACTCGAGGTCTTCCATCTCGTAAGGATCGGGGCTTCTGTGATACTCTTCCAAGATATCGATCATATCCAGGCCCACTTCCAAGGCAAGTTCGATAGTTCTATAGCTTGTCTGCCTGGTCGGTAGTGTGTTGACCCCGACATCATACTTCTCCATGATCTCTTTGGTCTCTCCGTCGCTGAGTACATCAGCAACGTGTTTCTTTAGTTTATCACTTCCTACGAAATCGATGATATCATCTATTGGATCGGGTGACCTACTCAGGATCCCTATCTCATCGAAATCGGTATGATTAGCTAGATACCATGCAGTACCTTCTGCCTGCTTACCTGCACCAAAAATTAGAGCCTTCATTTTATCCTCAATGAGCCCTATAGGTTAAGTGTATAAATATCTTTGAGGAAAAGTAGTTTAGATCACACATTTCAAAACTTACCTTTCTAAAGAACGATATCTCTCGCGGTTTAGGTCACTCAAAATAGTAAATATCCAAAATGATTATATGGTAGTAATCGACAAATAGTCGTGTATAGATCATCTATCTTGATAAAAATAATTTTCTAAAAGACAGCATAAGCGTGGTTTACTGGATAAAGAAATGTTTTTGATTTTACTAATTCCGATCAAAACATATTGAAAGCAAATGAACAAACAAAACCTGGAATAAAAGCTTCATACTTATGAACACTGAAGAACGACCGAAAGTGGAGATAAAAACACATCGTCACAGAATCTCAGTAGATCATCTCAACTCAAGAGATCGCTCCTTTTTTGAAACCTCTGTAGGAGTGAGAGGTTTTGATAGTTATGTTAAATAAAAAATGTAGATCTGAAGAAGAGAACATCGAAACTGGTCTGAACAACGGAACAGCAAACCTTACCTACCAGACCGTGATAGCAGCTTTAATCATTTTAACGACCGCACTCTTACTACGATTTGTGACCATATTACCACACGAATTTTTTCACTATATACCTGCTAAACTCGCCGGCCTTGATCCGATCATAGAATTTTACTGGAAAGATCATACTCTTCATGGTGCGACCGTGATGTGGGGTAAGAAAAGTCTAACAGAAGAGATCATAATAACAATAGGTGGTGGATTAGGAGTGTTCTCTATCCTTTTACCCCTTTCTCTAGCATTAAAAGGACATATATCTCATTTCATGGTTATAGGGATGCAGGTCGAGGCTTTAAGACAGCTGTTTTACGGTATCGATGAGGTGTTGTTGGATTTTATAATAACGATAGATCAATTCTATATGATAGATACTGCCTCTGCATATCTGGCAGCATTCTTCGTACTTTCTTACTATATCACCAGATCTGACTGGTTTAACAAAAGGATGAGAGAAAATGCTAGATCGAAAAGATTCGGTTACGAAAGGATCGAGAAGATCTCGACTAAATTCAAGAGCATTTTCTATAAAGATAGAGTAACGAACTAACCTTTATTATTAAGTAGAACAAGATCACAACATCATTTAGAATTGTACGAAAATTCTGAAACGATCTACTAAATTTTTGATCTAAAATCCAACAGATGTTCTGATAATTATCAAGTCAAATATTTCAGAATTCGATACATATCCTCGATCCTAGATAACACCAAAACTAATTTTATCATCGTCTCTATTTAGGAACTGATCCGAATATAATGAAGAAGGATGTCTATTACGGTTGGATAGTTGTTCTCGCAGCTTTCCTAACGATCCTCGTGTCGAGTCTACGCAGTTATGCCTTCGGTGTTTTCATCAAGCCTCTTACCGCGGATTTTGGATGGGCAAGGGCACCGATCTCTTTAGCATACTCGATCTCACTACTTCTCACATCATTATTCGCGATAATGTTCGGTAGATTGAGCGATAGGTACGGTGTGAGAAAAGTTCTACTACTCGGTTTATCTCTCGTCATCCCTGGATACCTGTTCTCCAGCCAGATAGACTCCTTGAATCAATTATATCTGTGTTTTGCACTGATAGGTATCGGTTCAGGGGCCTTCTACGTACCGGTGACTACCACGGTAACAAGATGGTTCGATGAAAATAAAGGATTGGCCATAGGTATAACCGTCTCAGCCCTAGGTATAGGTATGGCTTTCTTTCCACCGGCTCTTGAAAGGATCATCGTAACCATGGGGTGGAGAACTACGTTCGTAGCCATGGCTGGAATATCCTCTGTATTGATACTTATCTCAGCCTATCTGATCCGAGATTCTCCTGAGAGTATAGGACTAGAGATAAACAAATCAGGATCAAAGGAAGTTCAACAAACTGACGATAAAGCTTCAGCTCTAACACTTTTCCAGGCCTTAAAGACAAAACGTTTCTGGATCATATACACCATGTTTCTGGTTTCTCAGTTTTCTGCTATACTGGTCACAGTGCATATAGTACCCCACTCTGAAGATATAGGTATCCCAAGTTTCTATGCTGCCATGACACTTACAGCTATCGGTCTAGCAAACGTTTTCGGAAGATTGTTCGGAGGTTGGACTTCGGATAAGATAGGGGTCGTCAAAGGAACGATGATATTCTTTATGATCCAGTCAATTACACTTTTCTTGTTCACGACCACGAACTCGCTGTATTTCCTATACACGATCTCTTTGATATTCGGACTGGCCTTCGGCGGTTGGGTCATGATCTATCCTGTTATAGTTTCCGTCTTCTTCGGAAACGAGCACTCAGGTGAGATACTGGGGGCATTGGGAACTGTAGCGGGTATAGGCGGAGCATTAGGCCCTTACTTTGCCGGTTATGTCTACGATGTTACGGGAAAATACGATATCGCTTTCATGATAGGTGGATTGATGACATTTCTGTCCTTGGTGCTGTCTATAATATTATATTTCTCCGAAAGGAAGAGAACAAGATGATTTCAAATGGAAAGTTTTTATTTGACTATCGAACTTTATCTGTTCAATTAAACGGAGAAGGATAAGATGGATGAACTGATAGATCTCACTCATGAGATATACGACGATATGCCTGTTTTTCCGAACGATGATCCTGTAAGACTCGATCATACCAAAACTTTGGAAGACGATGGTCATAACTATTTTCGCTTAACGACTGGATTACATGCTGGTACTCATATAGATACACCCATGCATATGACCGATGATGATACTTACATGAAAGATATACATTTAGAGAAGTTCACAGGAAATGGATGCGTACTCGACGTTAAGGGAGAAGATCCGATCCAATACAAGGATGAATACTCGGACATGGTAAAAGAAAACGACATCGTCCTGCTTTACACGGGCCATGATGAAAAGTACGGTTCGGAGGAATATTACACAGACCATCCGACAGTTGATGGATCCCTCGCAGAGTTTCTAGTAGATAAGGATATCAAGATGCTGGGCATGGACATACCCACACCAGATAGAGAACCTTTCAACATACACAAGATGCTTTTCAAGAACGATATCTTGATAATAGAGAACCTTACTAATCTATCAGAACTGTTGTCAGTTGACAACTTCGAGATAATCGCTTTTCCCCTGAAGATAAAGGCTGATTCATCGATAGTTAGAGTTGTAGCTAAATTTTGAACAAAGATGAACCATTTTACTCTAAAGAGTGATCCTAAAAAAAATATATAATTTATTATTGATGATAATCGGAATAAATATGCTTGAGATGATATACGGATCAGCTTTTTCTCCTTTCCAGTGGGAGGCTTTGGGGATAGGTGGCTTAATCTGCTTTATCATAATAATACCGCTTGTGATCCTGTTCGTTATAGCCTACTAGATGTACAAATATGCCAAAAAGAGAGGAGAGAAAAAGGTCCTGTTGCTGATTGTAGGACTCGTAGGCGGGATCGTTGGTTTGATAATCTGGTTGATAGTTAGACCCGATGTAAGAAGGAACAGATACTAAAGATGTAGAAGTGATATTTATTGAGGTTTACGAGGAATGACTTCGAAGTATTAGTTATCATATAAGACAGATGTATTTCTAAGGTTGGTATGAGATCATCTTTTCATCCTAAAATTTTAATTCATAAGAGATGTTTCGGGAACTGAGGTATATATTATGACAACACTACCGGAAGAAGTGAGCGAGAGATGGGAAGATAGAGACGGACCAGCTGTTTTCTCCACAGTGAATGAAAACAGCGAACCTAATTCAGTTTATGTGAGCTGTATCAGAAAGCGTAACGAGGAACAGTTCGTCATCGCTGACAACCATTTCCATAAAACTAAAAAGAATATCAAGCACGGAAGTTATGGCTCGATACTTTTCATCACTGAAGATCACGATGCTTTCCAGATCAAAGGTTCTTTAGAGTACCACACAGACGGTGAAATCTACGAAGAGATGTTATCATGGTTAGATGATAGGTTCCCTGGACATGCTGCTACTGTTTTGAACGTGGAAAAGGTCTATCAGGGTTCTGACCGGTTGGACTAGGGAGTAGAATATTTTCTATAACTCAACTTGAACAAGTTTCACAACAGATACTGCAGTCCGTTACCTAACAGATATGTGAGCAAAGCTGATAAAAAGAATGCTCCTATCCAGGCTCCAGTCGTGACGGTCATCTTTCTTTTACCTATATTCGATTTTCCTACAACTAGACCACTACCGATCACCGAAGCGATTATCGCCTCGCTGAAGGAGATAGGTATGCCTAATAGGATACCGACCTGAGCTAATAATGCCGCTGTTCCGAGAGCAGCAGCCGACCTTCTTGGGCCAACGTTAGAATACTCGAAGGAAACTGCATCTATTATCTTTGGGGAGAAGACCCACGCACCGATCAGGATGGAAACACTACCTAGTATGAGCAATATGATGATGCTGAAATCCAAACTCTTAAGAGGTCCCACAGCTAATCCGACCGAATTTGCTCCCGAAGTATATGCTACCAACAGCCCCATAGTGAGTGTTAGATATCTGATCTTCTTCTTGGACCTTTTTTTATCGACGTACTTTCTCAACAGTTTAGATAATGTATAACCTATACCTACAGCCAAGAAAGGTATGGCCAGCCAGTAAAGTACTATCCTCTGTAATGATCCCCATTGAACGGGATTACCGAAACTGAAGGCACTGCCTACAACTGCTCCGACAACGGTAAAAGCGGTGGGCATAGGATACTTAGAGACGACGCTGCCGATAACTAACACTGAAGCCACTAACAATATAGAAAACGCCTGCAGTTCCTGTATCTCACCGAAGACTATACCTGAACCAACAGTATTCGTAACACTCCTTCCCTGTATTATCGCTCCCAAACTGGCAGCTATACCCGCTATCAGAGCGGATTTCAATATGCCTGAAGCTCCTGAAGATCTGACAGGTCCAAAAGCGGGAGGTACTGATGAAGCTCCTATCGATATCCCCATGAATATAGATGCACCTACTGCCAGTAAAATTATGATAGTGATCATCGAAGATCTTCCTTTATCCTTTCTTTCACATCTTTTCTTATCTTCTCGTTCGGTATATTCAGGGTCAACGTGTAAAGGTCACTCCCGTTGTTTTTCTCTAGATTGACCGAGAAGCTCTCATCATCAAAATAGAACGGATTCAATTTGAGCATGATCTTATCATAGATCTGCTTCTCCATCTCTCTTACAGATCCTATGGATTTTGCACCCATCGTTCTCCCTATCTTCTTACAGGCTCTTTTGATCTTCCCTCTAGGATCATCACCGTTAGCTGCATGTTCCATGGAATCGAGAAGATTGTCCCTAGCACCGTTCAACTCTTCCTTAGTACCGTTGAATTTCTTTTCTATATCTGTCTCTTCCATAGATGCGTCTTCAGCAGTCTTCTTGGATAGATGTTTCTCGGATCCATCTTCCTCTGGTTTCCAGTTATTATAGTCGCTGAGAGCCTCGTCATCATCTATATGATCGTCGAGCAATTCTGACAAGTAATCAGCAAAATCACAGATCTCATCCCAGTCCCCCTGATACCTGATGCCTGCATTTGTGACATCTGCTTTTGATTGCATCGATAGATATTTCATAAGTTATGTTATAAATAATTTATTCAATTATCTTAAAATCAAGTGTAGAGATCCAAGGATGACTATGCATGTTCATTATTTTTTATTAAAGAGATATAATCGATCATTCCATATCTTTAAACCGGTATCTACAGTTCAAACAGGACTTTTCATTGGGCTCTATTTCCTGTCCACATTCTGGACAGAACCTTTTTCTCTCACCTGTCGTTTTCTTGAGAGGAATCCATATTTTTATCGTCATGAGATTTTTCCCGTTCTAAAGAATCATCTTGAGCTGACTGTTGATGGTAATAGTTAACTCTGTCATTTTTGTTAGATGGTGGTTTTTGAACACCAGCACCATAATTTCCAGTTGGTTGGTCATATCTTCTGCGAGAATCGTATTGAGCAGGACCATAAATACCATTTAGGTCCAGTGAATTTATTTCATTTTGTATTTCTTTTTTAGCATTGTTGAAATCGTCCTGGTCTATTTGGTTTGTGTAGTAATCATACTTCAGTTCTTTCAGCAGATCCATAAATCGTTGTTTATCATCATTAAGTTTTATACATTCTCTATATATCTTCAGTTTATCCTTTGGTCTATCCACACCAGACATAACTACCTCATGGAAGACAGACCCTGCCGTGTTGAATTTTATCTTTCCGTATTTCATCAATCTTCCGAGTACTCCCTGTACCAAAGTCACATCAGTTATTCTTTCAAATCTAGCATCGGTAGCTTTTCTACTTATTATACCACTTCTACTGTAAACCCTTTGAGTCGTGACAGCATATTCCGATCTTATTTTATGTAAAACTGCTGCTATGACGATCCCGATCGTAAATATTATGAAGATGAAAAATCCGGCAACTGGACTTTCAACCGCTACTATTATGCTGAAAAAAATTGTCCCGACTAAAGCTGCCAATAACGGTACAATAATACTTTTCCATGATATCTTACCTGACCAGATCAACTCTTCATCAGATTTAGTGACCAATCCATCAGGTCCAGTTCTATGATGTCCACACATAACTTAGCCTAGAAGGAAATAATTTAGAATTCTTTTTATATTTTTCGCCTCTGAATGATGTTTTATCAAAAAGTCAAGAAAGACCGATTTCATATTTTTCGTCCCACTGGGTTACACTCAACAGAGCTAGAGCCATGACTCCTGCAGAACCAAAATTCAAGAAACATACCAATCCATCACTTAAGAATGTGTTTTCAGATCTACTTTAGAGATCATAACTCCCATCTATAAATCTATCAATAAAGATATCGATTTGGATGGATAAATACGATAGTATATTTCTTCTCCATCAAATTTTTAAAATTTATTGCAAGAATTTATATAAATGCAATAGATTGAGGAACTCATCTTTATTAGGTGAGTAGATGCAGAAGATAAACGAAAATGTTGAGATGGATGATGGAGTGGAACTGGCTACAGATGTTTACCTTCCTAAAGAAGATAGGTCCCCAGCACTTCTCATAATGACTCCTTATGGTAAAGACCAGATGGAAACCTTCGCACGTTCTTTCGTTGAGAACGATTATTCTCTAGTTATACAGGATGTTAGAGGACGGTACGATTCAGAGGGATCTTTCGACCCTATAAACCAGGAGAAAACCGATGGTTTGGAAACGGTAGATTGGATAGAAGAACAGGATTGGTATGATCCAGATACAGGTATTGGAGTTGTCGGTATCTCATATCTATCCACATGTGCGTTCCCAGCAGCTGCAGAAAAAGAGTCGATCAAAGCCATGATCAACGTGGGAGGATTCTCGAACACTTACGACCTTACACATAGAGGCGGGGCTAAAGTTCTTCATCACTCCTTACCGTGGTCTATAATCATCTCCTACTCACCACAACCTGACCTGAGCAACATCGATTGGGAGGAAGTCTACGGTACTGAACCCTTGAAAGATGCGGCAAAAAAGGCTGGTTATCCGAACGAACTGTGGAGTACGTGGTGCGAACATCCGTTGAGAGACGATTACTGGGAAAAGTTGAGCGTTGAAGAGTATCTCGAAG
>CAYSTL010000052.1:0-11973 GCA_964433785.1 uncultured Thermoplasmata archaeon | reverse complement strand
TGTTAGCCCTAAAAAATACACCTTGAACTTTCCCCTCAAAGAAGGCATGCTTTCTAATCATATTATCACTATTATACGCATGATATTATCAAATTAAAAACTTTATGGAAAAATTTTTAGGTATACCAAAAACTATAAGTGAGACTTATTTTTTCTTCTTACGAGTGATATCTATGAAGACTTATCTAGACTGCATACCTTGTTTTGTAAGGCAGTCATTAGAGGCTGCTAGGATGGCTACAGATGATGAGGATGTTCACAAAGAAGTATTAGATAAAGTTATGAAGGATCTGAGGGAAAATTCTCTAGAAGGCAAAAAACCACCCGATATTGCTGATCGTGTTCACTATGTAGTGAGAAAGTTAACAGGTGGAACTGATCCCTATAAAGAGATGAAAGAAGAGCAGAATGAGAAAGCACTCTATCTCTATCCGCAGCTGAAGAATATTGTAAGAGACTCCGATGATAGAATTTATACAGCTGTAAAACTTGCTATCGCAGGTAATATCATAGATCTAGGTCCTGGACACGACATTAACCTAGATGAAACTGTAAAGAATGTTATCGATGAAGAACTTGAGATCAACCATTATGAAGAATTCAGAAGAGAGCTAGAGGAAGCAGATGATATATTTTATCTAGCCGATAATGCCGGTGAAATCGTTTTCGATAAAGTGCTCCTTGAAGAGTTAGAGGAAAAAAATATTAAATTCTTCGTTAAAGACGGGCCGATAATCAATGATGCTATGAGAAAAGATGCTGAATACGTGGGTATACCAGAATTAGCAGAAGTAGATGTGGTCAGCAATGGAATGCCTGGAGAAGCTCCGAAAAGGGATTCAGATGAATTCATAGAAAGGATGAGTAAGTCGGACATGGTCATAAGTAAAGGGCAGGGTAACTACGAAGCTTTGAGTGAAGTGGATGAAAATATATTTTTCTTACTGAAAGCGAAATGTCCAGTTATAGCCAATGATATAGGTGTAGATGAAGGTTCTTTGATACTAAAATGATATCATCTAGAGATATTCAGGTCTAATTTTTCACAGGAGATGGCAGTAGATACATCAAAATCCTTTACTTTTACTTCACTCTCTTGAAATTTTTTCTTTATGTTACGTATATTCTCTCCCACTTTCTCTTTCTCACTGATGATTATAGATATCAGATCGTGTTTCCCATAAGTTTCCCAGATAGCTTTGACATTGCTTTCTTTGTTAAATAAGTCTATAGCTTTTTCCAGGTTATTCATGTTCAAACTCAGGCCAATTATGATCGTAGTCAATCCCAATTCAGAAAGATCTGGTAATGCGTGTACCTCTTCTCTCAAAACATTCTCATCTCTAAGGCGATTTACCCTTCTATAAACCGTATTTCTACTCACATCTAGATCATCAGCTATATCCTGATAGGACTTAAATCCTTGACAAAAATGACAGATTATCTTCATATCAGTTTCATCGATATTATTATTGGTTATATTGGTACCTCCTGAATTATTTTTTAGTATAATCTTATCTTTAAAAGTCTTATTTATAGGTTTACAAAAAAGAACAGAATATGAGTGATAATCGCCACGTATTGATACATATCTCTCAAATAAACCCTATTTTCTGAGAACATTTAATCATAAATTAGTTATAAGTAAATAGTAGACATTGTACCGGTCACCCATAATTTTGGGGGTTTTAAAAATGAGTGATGAAGAAGAATTGCAAAAGTACATGGATAAGTATTGGACAAAACCAAGTGTTTTCGGTTCTGTCGAGCCATTTTGTCTAAAATTTGCTATGGATCCGACATATGGAGGGTACAATATATCAAAGTCGGCATACCAGAACAGACCAGATATTTTTAATCTGGAATGGCTGTCTAAGGAAACGGGAATAGATGAAGAAGAAGTGGAAGAAAGGATACAAAGGATGATAGACAAGCATTTGATAATGCTGGTCCAAAATCCAAACACCTATGCCATGGGCTGGGCCATATATTACTGGCTAGTTGATCTGAAAGATAATGCAACAGAAGATCAAAAACAGGAAGTATTGGATCACATCCAGAACGAAGACTGCACCTGTTCAGCCATGGTTGGAGAAGGGGATTTCGATTTCTACGGTGGAAACCACATCGGAAATCTAGACTTCCTGAGAAACGTGATAATCAAGCCGATAGAGGAATATCCTCAGGTAAAAGATGTTTACATAACACCTGTTGCAAGATATCTGAGAGAGGAAAAAGTAGCTCAGTGGAGAGCACCTGAAGGTACGACTAGAAAATTCTACATATCCGACGAAGAGAAAGAAAAATTGGCAGAAGTTCAGGACTATATGGATGAAAAAGATGTCAAAATATTCTGTGCTCTGAACGAGAAGAAACCAGTAGAAGATATGTTCGATTTCGATGTCATGGAAGAGATCTCTGGAATCGATGGTTCTGAATTAAAAGATAGTCTTAAAGAATATGTAGAAGAAAAGCCACTGATGATCCCTCTAGTATGCCTTAATTGGAGAAAATTAGGCCTAACAAAAAGATATTTTGTTATAAGGATGTACAGGATGCTTCCTACCGAACAAAAATTCGCAGTAGCTGATAGTCTATCAGAATATCCAGAATGGGAAACATTGTGGCAGTTCACACAATCCCCATATGACTTCGTATGCTCTGCATACAATGAACTGACCGATGTAGATGAACTGAGAGATAAACTCATGGATATAGAAGGAATCGAGGAGATAAGAGAGTTCGACGTCTACAGAGCGACTAGAAGATGGACATGCAGGTTGGATGAAGAGAACGACTTCTGGGAAGAATGCGTGATGACCACAGATGTTGGTATAGATTCAGTCAACGAACTTGAAAAGAAGATGTTTACCGAGCGTGAATTTGATCTTGAAGACTGGGGTGAATAAGATGGCAAGTGTCAGGGATTATGTAGTAGATAAGCTGCAGTACGCATATAATCCTGATAGTATAGCTGTCATAGGAGCGTCCAGACACGAAGATAAAGTCGGATACAACCTGATAAGGATGCTCAGAGAAGATGGTTATGAAGGCAAGATCTACGGTGTCAACCCGAGAGCTGCTCCAGGTAAGATCTACGGTGAAGAGGTGTTCAGATCTGTAACTGAGATCGATGGTGAAGTCGATCTTGCTGTTATAGTTCTACCATCTTTCATGGTAAAACAAGCGGTAAGAGAGTGTGTTGAAAAAGGTGTAAAGATCGGAGTCATCGTCAGCTCTGGATTCAAAGAAGTAGGAGCTGAAGATCTACAGGAATGGTTGACTGATTATTGTAGAGAACATGAATTCCCTATAATCGGTCCTAATCTCTTAGGATTGGGTAATCCACATGGAGACCTGAATCTGGGATTCACTCCATATCTGCCTTTAGCAGGAAACGTTGCTGTGATATCTCAATCCGGCGCTAACCTACTAGCATGGTTAGGCATGTCTAGAACACAGAAATTCAGGATGTCTTTCTATGTAGGTATGGGTAACATGGCAGACATAGGGTTCCCAGAGATGATAACCTATGCAGACCAGGACGATAAAACAGATGTTATCTCCTTATACATCGAAGGTATCAAAGATAGAGAAGGGTTCATGGAAGTATGCAAGAATGTAGATAAACCCATAGTAGCTATAGCTGCTGGTGCTCAATCAGAAAGAGGTAAGAAAGCAGCAGGAGCGCACACTGGATCCGAGCCTATCTCAGATGAAGAATATGATGAGATGTTCAAAGAAGCCGGCATCATAAGAGTAGAATCACAGCAGGAGTTCGTAGATGTATGTAAAGCACTATCGAAGCAGCCAGTTTGTGATGGTGAATGGATGATGATCACCAACGGCGGCGGTTCCGGTTTACTAGTGACCGACGAAAGCGATAGAAGAGGTGTCGATATGGTTACACCATCTGAATCTTTAAAAACAAGGATGAACGGTCATGTTGGACCACTCGGTTCTCCATTGAATCCAGTCGACTTAACGGGAATGGCTATATGGTCGGACTATAAAGCAGCGATAGAAACTGCGATGTCCAGTAAAGAAGTAGGTGGAGTTGTGGTTTCCGTTTGTCCAACAGAGATAACCTATCCTGAGAAGATAGCAGCTATAACCAAAGACCTGCACGATAAATACAAGAAATGGAACAAGCCTATAATCGCTCAGTTCCAGGGTGGAGAAGAGTGCGAAAAATGTATCGAGTGGCTCAATGAACAGGGAATACCAGCTTACTTAACACCAGAAAGAGCAGTGAGTGCGATGAAAGCGCTTTCGGATTACTCCGAAATAAAAAAATAAACCCTTTTTTCCTTTCTTTTAATAATTCTCGTTGACCGAGCTATTCTACATTATTTTCTATATCTTCTATCAGTTCATCAACCTTCTCCGTTATCTCTAGAGATACAACATGTTCTATCTTACAAGCTTCCTCATCAGCCTTATCTCTATCGATACCGATCTTAACGAAAAAATCTTCCCATATCTTATGACTGTTCAATAAACTCTTAGCAACGCTTTTCCCTTTATCTGTGAGAGTAACACCACTGTATTTCTTGTAATCTATGTATCCTTTATCATCGAGTTTTTGGAACATCTCAGTCACAGCTGATAATCCCAAATCCAATTCTTTAGCAACATCACTGACTTTAGCATACCCTTTATCATTAACAATATCAAAAATAGTTTCCAAATATTCCTCTTCACGTTTACCTATCATATTTACACCGAAACAAATTAGGTAAGCTAAAATATGTCTAAGTGTTATAAAGATTTTCTTTTTATGACTTACAATTTTTCATACGTTTTAATTATTACTTTTTTGACATCGAATTAATCATACAGTTTACATGACCAAATAAATTACGGTAAACCAAAACTTCTTATATTACAGATTGTTTAAATATCATTGTAAAATTAGAAGATACTAATCGATTTGATTAGAAGATTTAGCTGTAAAAAATTTAGGTGAAATAAATGAAGGTTGCAATATCGTCAAGCGGTCCAGATAAAGAGTCTAAAGTAGATGAAAGGTTTGGCAGATGCCCATATTTTATAATCGTAGATACAGATGATATGGAATTTGAATCTACAGAGAACACACATACCAGTAAAGCTCATGGTGTAGGTCCCCAAGTAGTACAGATGCTATCAGAGATGAACATCGATTCTGTCATCACTGGTAATGTGGGACCAAACGCTCACAGGACTTTGAATTCAGCAAATATATCTGTTTACAAAGCTTCTGGTAAAGTTTCGGATGCTGTAGATAAATTAAAAGAAGGAAAGCTAGAAGAATTAGAAAGTAAAACAGTACAGGGCCACTTCGGTAAGGGTGGAAGAAGATGAGAGTAGCACTCCCCACTATGGGAGAGAAAGGTCTTGATGAGAAGATAGGTACCCATTTCGGTAGATGTCCAACTTTTACCATCTACGACCTTGAAGACGAAGAGATAGAGGTCATCCCAAATAACAGTAAACACAACGGTGGTGAAGGTAACCCACCTGAACTGCTAGCAGAAAAAAACATAGATTGTATGATCTGCAAAAATCTGGGAAAGAGAGCGGTCAGTCTTTTCGAAGATCTGGGAATTAATGTCTATGATGGTGCCGGAGGAACGGTGGAACAGGCTATCGAAAACTGGAAAAACGATAGCTTGGATGAAACTTCTATCTCAGAAGCGTGTGATGAAGGAAAACATTACCCTTGATTGAAATGGGTGAAAGGGGGTGTATGGATGATCTTAAAGATATTATATGATAATGAGGCAAAGGAACCCCTAGTTTCAAGCTGGGGCTTTTCAGCACTCATCGAGGGTGAGGAAGAGAATGTTTTATTTGACACAGGAGATAAAGGCAAACTACTAAAAAGTAACATGGAAAAGATGGATGTAGATCTCGACGAAATAGATAAGATCGTGATATCACACGAACATCACGATCATGCTGGTGGTCTTTTTGATATACTTGATGAAACGATGGAAGTATATTTACTGAAAGCATTCTCGGAGAAGTTCAAAGACAAAGTAAGAAAAAATGCCAAATTAGTCGAAGTCGATGGGATGCAGGAGATATCTGAAGATATTTTCACAACTGGAAAGATCGGAACCAGTATTGGAGAACAATCCCTTCTCCTAGAATATAAGGGTGGATATATAGTTCTCACAGGTTGTGCCCATCCAGGTCTTTCCAATATACTTGATGTAGCTTCTAAGTATGGAGAAATAAAAGGAGCTATAGGTGGATTCCACGGTTTTAATAAACTGGAAGATTTAGACGATCTTTCAATGATAGTACCGTGCCACTGTACAAAATATAAAGATACGATCATGAAAAAATATCCTGATAGATCTATGGAATGTTATGCAGGATTAGAATTAAAGATAAAAGGTGAATGATATGGATATAGTTATAGCAAGTGGAAAAGGAGGAACAGGCAAGACTCTGATAGCTACGAACTTGGCTGTTACTCTGGATAATATGGATAAAGAAGTGGCTTACCTTGACTGTGATGTAGAAGAGCCAGATGGTCATCTATTTTTAAAACCTGAAGATGTACAAGAGAAGGAGATCACGCTTATATCTCCTGATGGAGTGGATCAAGATAAATGTATAAATTGTGGTAAATGTGTCGATGCCTGTTCTTACAACGCTATAGCGATGGTGAATGAAGAAGTTCTATTCTTCCCAGAACTTTGTCATGTCTGCGGTGCATGTTCGATAGTATGCCCTACAGATGCTATCATAGAGCGAGAAAAGAAGATAGGTGATCTTAAGAAAGGCAGATCTGGTGATATCGATGTCACCTACGCTACATTGGAAACCGGTGAGGGAGGTATGTCTCCTAGACTGATCAATGCGGTTAAAGATGAAAAAGGTGATGGGATCAACATAATGGACGCACCACCAGGGACTGCCTGTCCAGCAGTAGAAAGTATAGCAGGGGCAGATCTAGCAGTTCTTATAGCTGATCCAACTCCTTTCGGACTCAATGATCTTAAATTATCTGTAGATATGTGCAGAAGCATAGGTATAGAACCTGTTGTGATAGTCAATAGAGCTGAGTATCGAGATGACAGTTTGAAAAAATACTGTGATGAGGAGGATTTAGAGATAATAGGTGAGATACCGGATGATAGAACTATAGCTGAGACCTATTCTAACGGGGATATAATCGTCGATAAATTTGAAGAATATAAAAGATTATTTAGGGATCTGTCAAAAGATATATTGAAAGAGAGTAAGAAAGACAGGAATATAGAACCTATCGATCTACAGCAGTATGACGATCAAGAGATAAGGTCCGCCGGATTGAAGCAGGATGCTTCTTCTGACGGATCTAGCGATCGTAAAGAACTGGTGATCATCAGTGGAAAAGGCGGTACAGGGAAGACCTCTTTAACGGCAGCTTTTGCTTCATTAGCCGATGATCCAGTGATCTCTGACTGTGATGTAGATGCTGCGGATCTTCATCTATTGACCGACCCTGAGATAAAGGAAAGAGGTCTGTTCAGTGGCGGTTATGAGGCTTCTATAATCCAGGATAAGTGTACCTCCTGTGGGATATGTTATGAAGAATGCAGATTCGATGCGATAGATAAAGAAGATGACGGAGAGCGATACAGTATAGATCCTTTAGAATGCGAAGGATGTGGAGTATGCGACATAGTTTGCCCTGATGATGCCATCGAACTAGAAGAGGCGATAAACGGAGAATGGTACGTTTCTGAGACAAGATTTGGAGAGATGTCACATGCCAAACTAGGTATGGCTGAAGAAAATACTGGGAGGTTGGTTACTCTAGTCCGTGAGAACGCTGAAGTATCTGGAGCCGATGAAAGTGAACTTTCACTGATAGACGGTGCACCAGGTACTGGATGTCCTGTGATAGCCTCGATAACTGGATCAGATTTTGCTCTTGTAGTCACCGAACCAACAGTATCAGGTATACATGATATGGAAAGAGTGCTCGACGTTGCGGATCATTTTGGAATCAATTCTGGTATAGTGGTTAACAAATCAGATCTCAATAAGGATATGACCCAGAAAATAAAGGATATTGCAGATGATAGAGGCATCGATGTTCTTGGTGAGATCCCTTACGATAATGTCTTCACAGAAGCCCAGATGGAGAAGAAGACTGTGATAGAATTTTCTGATGAAGAAACTTCTATGGCCATCAAGGATATATGGGCGAAAGTAAGAAAAGATATCTTGAAAGAAAACTGAGATGATTAGATGAATCCTAGACGCAGATCTAATCCTTCAAAAGGACGTGGAAAAGGTTCCGGCAGAGGACAGCGTAGAAGCAGCAGGAGAGGACAAAGAAGAAGTTCTGCTGACGAGGCAGTAGATAAATGCGTTTGCCCAAATTGTGGAGAGAAGGTTCCTCACCAAAGAGGTGTACCATGTAACAGACATCAGTGCCCTTCATGTGGAGCCAGGATGGTAAGCGACATGCGTAGTCAAGAGGTGACTCAAAAACAGACCTCTGAAAGCTATAGGCAGGGAGTAAGTTCCACTGAAATTCCTGAGGTGAATGAAGATAAATGTACTGGTTGTGGCGTATGTGCTGAAAAATGTCCTGCAGATGCAATAGTTATAGAGAATGGGAAAGCGAAGATAAGACCAGAGCTATGTCGTAACTGTGGTTTGTGTATCTCCGTATGCCCAAATGAGGCTATAGAATAAAACTTTCTTTGATCATCCTATCTCAGCATCGATATCACCTTAATAATTGATATTTCGGGTTATCTTTTAAATAGTATCTTAATCATTATATTATAATAAGTAAGAAGTGCATCCCATCCCACAGAACACCATCGGGGCTGACCACACAGGCCCCATCTTCCTCCCTTTTTTCTTAAATCTTTACTGAAACTGTTTTCAATTAAGATCAAACAGGCCATCCTTCATTGTTGTAAACAGCGTCCCAGAACATATATTCATACCTACTAGCTGTGATGAAAACATCTTTAAGTTCATCATATGGATATTCTTTTCCCACTTCATCTACGATACCTTTCATCTTTTCCACAAGTTCAAGGTAAGATTCTGTCCCGTAAACCTTCGCCCAATCCTTGTATATCTGCTTATCATTTCCTTCAAGTTTATCGGTGTGATGTTCAGCTATCTCAACATAGGACCAAAAACAGGGAAGAACAGAAGTCATAGCAACTTCAAATGAATTCAAAGAGCTGGTAGAAATTAGAAAACTGCTGTATGAGACATTGACCGGTATCGGTTCTACCTGAACAGCATCTTCTAAACTGTATCCCAATCTATCCAGGAATTTCTCATAACCTTCGAACTCACTCTGCGCTTCCAGATGAAGTATCTCTGTAACATCTCGCATGTTATCAACTGATCTAGCTTTGGAAGATATTATACTGAAATTCCTTATCGCGCGAACAAGATAATAGTAATCCTGGAGTATGTAGAACTCAAATTTATCAAGGGGTAGATCACCACTGTATAGCTCAGTAACGAATGGATGTTCCTTTATCTCTTTCCAGATATCATCAGCATCCTTTCTCAACCTTTCCGTGACATTCATGGTTTCTCACCTCTGATCACCACATAATCACCTTTTTTGTATCCCTCTATAGGTTCTTCAACCTCTTCATTTGTGTACTTTGGATGTTTCGTCAGTGTTTGTACGTATTTTAGGTCCTTAAAACCAGCGTTCTTCATCAACTCAGTGACCCTCTCAGTCGAAAGCCACCTTGAACCTTTGATGAATTTCAAAGGATATGGGCATTCTGGTGATATCTCAAGGTCATGTTTTCCCTTCATGATGGCCAGATCGTACAACATCGTGTAAGAACCTTCTTTTGGTAAAAAGGAGATGACTACATGTCCCCCACTTTTCAGGATCCTGAAAGCCTCGTTAACAGCCTCCTGAGCATCGTCTACATAACTCAATACCGTACTCATCAAAGCAGTTTCGTACTCCTGGTCCTCTATAGGTAAATCCTCTGCCCTTCCTCTCATAACTTTTATACCTTTTTCTCTAGCTAGCTCAGCCATCCCTTTGGCAGGTTCAACTCCGTGTTTGATACCTAATCTGGAAGCAAATAAACCACTACCAACACCAATACTTACAGCATCTTCCGGATCCAACATCAGTTCCTCTTCAGCTTTGAACTCGGATTCGAACACGTTCTTATTATTTTCAAACCAACTATCAAAATCTGCGGCCTCTTCTTCAAAGGCTGAAACGTCTAAAGGTTTTATATTGTGATCAAGATGTTTTTCGCCTTTTTCAAATCTTTTAGTATAGCTTAGAATCGCTCTTCTAACGTAATCCATGGCTATACCCAACGATCTGTTGATATCGATCCCTTTCGAAAGACAGGCTGTGACTGCTCCAGAAAAAGTACAATCCGCTTCTTTTTTGTTCTTCTCAGAGGTTTCATAACCCTCATATTCATGAAAAGTATCTCCATCGTAAAGTATATCTGAAGATCCATTAGTAAGATCGCTACTTCTGATAAAAACAAATTCAGGACCCAATCCCCGAATGACCTCCGCAGTCTTTTCAGCATCATCCTGATCTTTTATACTAGTATCCCCGACTTTTTCAGCCTCCTTCACATCTAGAATTATTAAAAAGCATTTCTTCAATAGCTTATCTATCAAATATTGTTCAGTCTCATCCCTGATATTATTATATTCATCTAAAACTGGATCTAAGACCAAGTTATCAGGATCTTGCTTTTCTATCATATCAAGTATGTTATCAACGATCTCTTTATTTGGAATCATCCCGACCTTCAATGCACCAAAAGTAAATTCATCGGTTATCGAATTGATCTGTTCATTTGTCACTTCTGCAGGGATGACATGAACATGTTCTTCGCCTGATCTCTTTCTAGAAAGAACAACAGTCGGTATCGATGTACCAAATACGTTGAAAGAACAGAACGTGTTCAAATCAGTATCCAAGCCAGACCTGCCTTTTGGATCAGACACACCGATGGTTAGTGCTTCGCCTTCGTAATTCATGTTTTTTCCTCCTTATCCAATATCGGATTTTGTTCTATATCAGGCAGTCGGTTCTCATGATCAATTAGATGTACAATTCAATCCATCATGCAAGTTAGGTTTCAACAACCATTTCTCAACATACCTGATCATCAATCTGACATATCTGATCGTAAAATAAGTGTTTTCCCTTTCTCTCGTTTTCTGCTAAGAATAATATATCATCAAAATTCTATTCTAATATAATTCTACACATATGTAAAATAAGTATAAATAATACTACACATATGAGTAATATTGGTGATATTATGCCAAGAGGTGACGGAACAGGACCAGCAGGTCTAGGTCCAATGACCGGTAGAGGTCTTGGATACTGTGCTGGATACTCTTCACCAGGATACATGAGAGGACCAGGTCTAGGTTTTGGTCGAGGTAGAGGCTGGTGGGGACGAGGATACTATGATCTATATCGACCACCTACATATTACAGAAGACCATATATTCCACCAGTAGTAGATCCGATAATTGATCCTTACACTTACAGAAGACCCTTATATTTCAGTGAAAGGCACTACCCTCAGTATTCTAAAGAAGACGAGATAGAATATCTAAAAAATTATGCGGATTCATTGAGGGATGAACTCGATGAAATAGAAAAAAGACTCGAAGAATTAGAGTCCGAATGAACCCCTTTCCTTTTTTCATTTTTTTAATAAATAAAACAGATAAGAAAGAGTTTTTTAGATCAGCCTCGAGTCATCTTTGTCCCGCATTTGGGGCATTCCATCTCATAACAAGGCTGTCCTCTCTGGTGGTCCGCTTCGTAACCACAGTTAGGACAGACACATTTTCCCCCAGGACCAAGACCTTGGCCACCAGGCTGTCTACCTCGGCCTCCACCGGCTCCTTGTCCAGAGCCTTGGCCTCCGCCTCGGCCACCTTGGCCTCTTCCAGTAACCATACTTTTCTCACCTCCGTTATAACTATATT
>CAYSTL010000051.1:0-12105 GCA_964433785.1 uncultured Thermoplasmata archaeon | reverse complement strand
AAGAGGACGTAGAGATCGTGGCTATCACCATGGGTCCTCCACAGGCCAAAGAAGCACTGAACAAGTGTTTAGCGATCGGAGCAGATAAAGCTATCCTGCTTACTGATAGGGTCTTTGCAGGGGCAGACACCTGGGCCACGGCTGTAACTCTTGGAAAAGCGATCAAAGAACTCGGTGGCGCTGACGTGATATTTGCAGGTCAGGAAGCTTCTGATGGGAACACAGCTCAGGTTGGACCTGAAGTTGCGGCCCAGAGAGGTATACCGCAGTTAACTTTTGTTGCAGATATAGAAGAGATAAACAATGATGAAGAGTACATAGTGTGTAAGAAGGAAACAGATGAAGGTCATGTTATGATCAAGTCTGAATTACCTGCACTGTTAGCATGCATGCCGGCACCTGGATTTGAACCTAAGATACCAAACGTCAGAGATATCATGAAAGCTAAAAAGAAGCCTACTGAGGAATGGACATTTGAAGATCTTGAAGGTGATGAAGATGAGTACGGTCTCGAAGGATCGGAAAGTGTCGTTATAAAGACATACTCACCACCTCCAAAAGGTGAAGGGATCAAGATAGACGAAGATCCAGAGACGTCTGTTGAGAAATTAGTCGATTACATGGATGAGGAGGGATTACTATGATAGAGATAGATGAGGAGAAGTGTACTGGATGTGAAAAATGTGTAAAGGTATGTCCAGTAGATGCGTTATACATGGAAGACGGTATAGCAAAGCTTGAAGAAGATAAATGTATATCATGCAGTGCATGTGTTACAGCTTGTCCAGTCGATGCGATAGAGCCTGTTTTGAAAGCTCAAAAGGCCGATGATTTTTCAGAGTATGAAGGTGTATGGGTATTTGCAGAACAGCATGAAGGTGAACTGAAACCGACAGGACCACAGTTACTCGGTAAAGGAAGGGAATTGGCAGAGGAGATCGGTGAAGAATTATGTGCAGTTTTAGTCGGAAACGATGTAGGCCATCTCGTTGAAGACCTGGCAGCCTATGGTGCAGATAAAGTCTATGTGGTCGATGAGGAAGTCTTCGAGAACTATACTACAGAGGCTTACACCACTGCTTTAACGACTTTGATAGCGAAGTATAAGCCGAATATATTCATCTACGGTGCAACACACCTCGGAAGGGATCTTGCACCATCAGTAGCAGGACATATGGGTCTCGGTCTGACAGCGGACTGTACAGGGCTATCTATAACCATACATGAGGGAGAACAGTATCTATTACAGACACGTCCAGCGTTCGGAGGTAACGTAATGGCTGATATCATCTGTCCGAATACTAGACCACAGATGGCAACAGTTAGACCGCATGTGATGCATCCTATAGAACCAGATTATGACAGAGAATGTGAAGTAATCGAGGAAACAGTGAAGGTCGATCCAGATTCGATAAGCACAGAGGTATTAGAGGTATTAGAACCTGAAGATACAGGCGAGATCCCAGTTGAAGAAGCCGACGTCGTCGTTAGTGGCGGTCGTGGTGTAGGTGGAAAGGACGATTTCGATATATTACAGCAGTTATCTGAAGTTCTCGGTGGTACAGTTGGATGCAGTCGTCCTATAGTTGAAGAGGATATCATGCCGAAGTCTCATCAGGTAGGACAGAGCGGTAAGACGATATCTCCTAATCTGTACGTTGTGTGCGGTGTTTCAGGTGCAATACAGCACAGAGTTGGAATAAGAGGCTCTAAGACGATAATCGCCATAAATAATGACGCAGATGCACCGATATTTGAGATGGCTGATTTCGGAATAGTCGGTGACCTGAACGAAATAGTGCCTCTTCTAACAGAGAAGATCAAAGAGAAACAAGAAGAAGAATAAAACCATTTCTTTTATTTTTCCTATTTTAGAATGCGAAGAATGCTCCACTTACTAGAAGCCAGACTATTGTAGCTATCACCAGTATTGCGAAGGGTACCTTTATCTCATCATAAAACATCTTCAGACTAGTTTTGAAATATTCAACAGTTAATATTATGCACAGATGGATTGGAGATACAAGATATCCCAGATATATGAACAGATATACCAAACCCACGGTCTTCATACTGACTACCGGTAGTATAGGAATCAATATAGAAAATCCCACACCGATGGCACTTGGGAGATGTCCGAACATCAAACCGATTCCAACGGCCACTAATATCACAACTAAAAATAGAGGTATGTGAGCTTGGAGTGAACTTACAGCAGGGCCTAGAGCCTCAGTTTTTTCGATCAGGCCCTTGAATATCATTATTCCAAAAGACGCCATGAGAAGGTCGAATGAAAATCCTTCTTTTAGCACTGACCTCATCTCTTTAAAATTGTATCTGTTTCTATTCTGGAATATTATGAATATTATGGCTACTACTATAGAGATATAGAAGGGAACAACTGGCACTTTAGCTAGACCTACTTTATTGATCAATGTAGGCACAAGATTGAGTAAAAGAGCTATGATTATAGGCATAAATTCCCATATAAGAACGGGTATCTTGAAACTGGTTTCTTTCGAATCCGAATGATCGACTCTATCTCTAAGCCAGTAAAATCCTGCGAACAACTGTACTATGAATATCGGTATGTTGTAAAGGGCTATCTGATATACAGAAACATCACCTGCGAGGGCTGCAGCGATGATCAGACCTGGAGAGATAACGTAGATTGTGAACCATATATGCCTGAACCACCAGTTGGTGACGGTTTTGATGATCCCGTTAGCACCCAATGCGTCACCTTCTTCATCTATCATAGGTGCTGAAACCAACGCACCGCCAGGCATGGGCATAAGGCCGAATATTGCGGGAATAGAAGCGATGACCAGCCTTCTGTCCGGTACCAAACCTCTCAGTTCCCGTATCATCCTATACACTTGGTCTGTATCCTTGTACAAGAATCCTAGATAACCTATTGAGATGATGATCGCAACTAGACTGAGAGTATCGTAAGATGTGCCTATCTCATATACCCACTTCAGCCCTTCCATGGATGGATTTGCTGTGATCAGTAATACTGCTACAGCTACCAGGATCGATTTTCCAAAATCTACTTTCTTAAAAATTAATATCCCTAAGATTAGGAACGCGATCAATATGCCTATCAGATCCTGCATCTACTACCCGTGATAAAACCCCTTTTTATATATTTTCCTCATAACTACCAAATGGATTATGAAGCTTTACACATATATGATAAAATTTTTATGGGTTTAACTGAGCAGATCACTGCAAATATAGAGTATATGGTTTCAAAATTGATATATTCCGAAAAGGTTAAATTAAAATCGTAAGTTTATATAGGTATGGAGCCTCTCCTGTTAGTCCTGATAGTTGTAGGAGTCCTGGTTGGAGTCTCAGCATCTATACTTTATTATCTTGAAAAGACGAAATCAGATAGGATCAGGAGCGTAAAACAATCTAAGACCATTAGTGATGAAAATGAAGCCTATAATCAAGTAAAAAGTGCCCAAAGTATAGCTCGACTATTGAAAAGTAAGGGCAAGGATACCGAAAAAGCTTCTGAGATGCTGTTTGACGCTGAAAATGAGATAGAAAAAGGTAATTATGCAAAGGCTAAAAAACTAGCTAGAGAAGCAAAAAATAAACTGGAGCAGAATAAGATGAACCCCTCTACTGCTAATGAAAATAATGAAGAAATGGATGAGGAAAAGAAGAAAGGATATTCTTTGAACGAATTAAAAGAGATGGATTTTGATGATGAGAAAGAGATGAGCGAAAGAGCAAAAAGGATGAAGAAACAGCAGAAAAGGCTGCAGGCTTTACCTGATAACTATTTAGAATCGAAGTTTGAGCTGGATATCGTAAGAGAGAAAATAGATGATGTTCAAGATAACGAGGATGCACAAAAGTACTTTAAATTGGCTGAAAAATACTTTGACGAAGGATCCTATACTGATGCCTTGAAATATTCTGTTAGATGTAAGAAAGCTATCGATGGTGATAGATCAGGGTTGATAGGTGGACAGAAGATAGATAAGGAAGATAAAGAAGAAGTAAAAGAGAAAGCAAATAAAGAAGCACCTGAAGAAGAAATTGAAGAGATGGAAGAATCATCAGTTGATGAGGGCATCACAGAGGAAGAAACCAAAAAGGAAGATATAGAACATCTCTTAAAATGTCCTTCCTGTGGTCATACAGCAGATCCAGATGATAATTTTTGTTCTAACTGTGGAACTGAATTAGAATTTATTTTTGAATGTCCAAACTGTGGGTCTGAAGTTGATGAAGAAGATAATTTCTGTTCGAAATGTGGAGCTGAATTGTAGATAAATATAATTATTGTGTTAGTAAATTATTTTTAACTAGATGAGTGGTAAGATCTGATATCTGCTTTGGAGATAATTTTTCTACTCTTTTCCTTCCGAATGGTATCTCATCTGTTTTCACGTCTACATCAAAACCGTTCCTTAGACCGTTCCTGATAGTTTTCCTTCTATAGTTGAACAATTCTCTAACGACATCGGAGAAGATCTCAGGATATTTCAGCTCGAATTGAGGTTCCCTGGGAACCAGTTTTAAAACAGTCGCATCTACTTTTGGTGGGGGATAAAAACTGTTCTTAGATATGTTGAATAATCGCTTCACCTCTGCAAAAGTGGACACCATCACAGACAACCTTGAGTAGTTATCTTCACCCACATCAGCACACATCCTATCGGCATACTCTTTCTGGTAAGTTAAGATCCCGTAATCGAAGTCATGTTCTAGGAGTTTGAACGTGACTGGAGACGAGATATTGAAAGGTAAATTTGAAACGACTTTGTCGAATTCCGGCAGATCTACTTCAAGAACATCTCCATGTATGACTTCTAGATCTTCATCTGAATATCTACCCTCTAGATAACCTGCGATTGCCCTGTCTTTTTCTATCAAAATAGTTCTTTTAGCTCTTTTAACGATGATATTAGTTAATATACCTAGACCAGGTCCGATCTCCAGTATCTGTTCGTCAGATGATATATTTGCAGAATCGACGATCCTTTCAGCGATCGAATCGTCGTTCAAGAAATTTTGTCCTAAACCTTTTGTCGCGCTTATACCTATCTTTTTCAGTCTGTTCTTGACTTTTTCGTTCATAATTTAATCTCTTTACTTTTACCTGGTTCTAGGATGATAACTTCAGTTTTGGTCTTATCTTCTACGATGTTTTTGAAATCCTCGGCATCATCTTCAAGTATAGGAAAAGTCCCGTAATGCATAGGCATCACTACTTCTGGATCTATCCATTCTACTGCTTTAACAGCCTGTTCTGTATCCATCGTGAATCTGTCACCAGTAGGTAACAAAGCTATATCAGGATCGTACATGTCACCCATCCATTTCATGTCTGAGAACAGGCATGTATCTCCAGCATGGTACACTGTATGTTCCATATCGATGATATAACCACACGGATCGCCACCCTGAGTCAATCCTTTGGAATTTTCGATCCCAGACGAATGTAGTGCATGTGTCATCCTGAATTTCCTATCATTCTGTACTATAGTACCGCCTTTGTTGATACCTTCGGATTCTATCCCTTTATCTTCAAAATATTTTGCTATCTCATGTATAGCAATCAGATCAGCACCTGTTCTTCTAGCTATCGATGGTGCATTTCCTATGTGATCTGCGTGACCATGGGTTATAGCTATAACATCTGGATCTAACTCATCGGAAGGTACTGGACATTTTGGATTATCGTCTAAAAATGGATCGATCAGAACTTTGACTCCATCATCTAGCATAAAAGCTGAGTGACCATACCATGTAATCTTCATATTATCCACCTAGAAGTGTCTTCTGTAAAAATTAATACCTAGCGATCAGACTAATAATATATAAGCCTCTAAATCATCTATTGGGCATATATATCGATTCGATTTTCTTTAGGTTTATGCGTGTTTTTTAATCCATGCTGATATTTTCCATCACAACGACGTCTCTAACAGCTTTCATACCTTCAAAAGGTAGTACCAGTCTGTTTTCTGCATCAGTTGTGAATAGTTTTGGTTCTATCTCTTCTGCAGGCGAAACCAAAACGTGTTTGATATTTCCCGAATCTGTGTTCACTACAAAATTATCGATCATGCCCAATATTTGGCCGTCGTTTGTCATCACGGTTTTTCCACGCAGTTCAGTTGCAAACATCCTCATATTATTCCTCCATTCTATCCTAATCAATTAATTCTATTAACGGTATAGACCAACCCCATTATAATCTTTCTTCTTGCGGACGCTTTTTTTCATCTCTTTTTCTATCTCTTCGTACATGTCTAAGACATCCTCGTCAACAGAGGGTTCGATCTTATCCAGTGACTTTCTGAAGTGCTTCATACTCACTTCATCCGAGTCATCTTTGATGGCTAAAAGCCCTGCTTCACGGCAGACGGACTCGATATCCGCCCCCACGTAGGACTCGGTCTGTCTGACGAGATGATTCCAATCTATATCGTCAGACAAAGGCATATTTTTGGTATGAACTTTAAATATTTCTCTTCTTGCATTCTCATTTGGGATTGAAACTGATAATCTATGATCGAATCTTCCAGCTCTTAATAGAGCTGAATCTATCCTATCAGGTCTGTTCGTTGCAGCTAGAACTATGATGTTTGTCGTTGCTTCTATACCATCTAAGCTGGTCAAAAGTTGGTTAACCACTCTATCGATAACGCCATCTCGACCGCTGTTTCCTCGTTCTCCAGCTATCGCGTCCAATTCATCTAGGAACACCACGGTAGGTGCGGCTTGTTTTGCCTTTTTGAAGACCTCTCTGATTGCTTTCTCGCTTTCACCCACCCATTTCGATAGGATCTCTGGACCTTTTATAGAGATGAAATTTGCATTACTTTCGTTGGCTACAGCCTTTGCTATCAATGTTTTACCGGTCCCTGGCGGTCCATAAAGTAAAATGCCTTTCGGAGGTGATATCCCTTTCTCTATGAACGATTCTGGGTTCGAGATAGGTCTGTCTACAGCATCTTCTAGTTGCTCTTTGATCTCTTCTAAACCGCCTACATCATCCCAGCTGACTTTCGGTATTTCTACCAATATTTCTCTCAGACTGCTTGGTTCTATCTCTCTGATGGCTGTCAGGAAATCTTCTTTTCTGACTTCCATCTTTTCAAGTATTTCTCCCTGAATCGGTTGATCAAGATCTATCTCTGGTAGATATCTTCTGAGAGCTCTCATAGCTGCTTCTTTTGCCAATGATTCCAGGTCAGCCCCAGCGAATCCGTGGGTCATCTCTGCTAAGTCCTTCAGATAAACATCGTCTGATATCGGCATACCTCTTGTATGTATCTGGAGTATCTCTTTACGTCCGTTCCTATCTGGCAATCCGATATCTATCTCTCTGTCGAATCTACCAGGTCGCCTTAAGGCCGGGTCTATCGCATCTACCCTGTTCGTAGCAGCTATAACGATAGTTTCTCCACGGTTTGTCAAGCCGTCCATCAAAGTGAGTAATTGCGCGACAACTCTTCTTTCCACTTCCCCTTTCACTTCATCTCTTTTAGGTGCTATCGAGTCGAGCTCGTCGATAAATATGATCGAAGGTGATTGGTCCTTAGCCTCTTCAAATTTCTCTCTCAATTTTTCTTCACTCTGACCATAATACTTAGACATGATCTCCGGACCCTGGACAGAGAAGAAATTGGCCCCGGATTCGTTGGCTACAGCCTTAGCTATCCATGTTTTACCAGTTCCCGGTGGTCCGTGGAGCAGCACTCCTTTAGGTGGTTCGATACCTAATCTATCGAACAATTTAGGGTGTTTAAGAGGTAGTTCTATCATCTCTCTGACTCTCTTCAGTTCTTCATCGAGCCCTCCCACATCTTCGTAAGTTACCCTAGTGGTGGCTACCATCTCTCCTTCGCTTACGGGTTCTTCTTTGACCATTATGTTCGTTTCATCAGTCACCACGACCGGTTCTAGCGGTTTGGTCGATATGACCATGAACGGAACGCTTCCACCCATCAAAGCTATACCAGGAACGACTATGGCATCTCCAGCTAATATAGGTCTCTTAACCAATCTTTTCTTCACGTAAGAATCGATCCCATCCCCGAATCTCAGTCGATTACCTTCTTCTATGACAGGTGCGATGACTATCTTTTCAGCAGGCTCTACCGATACTTTTTTGACATCGACTTTATCTCCGATGGAAACTTTCGCGTTCTTTCTGACTAATCCATCTATACGGATTATGCCCATCCCTTCATCTTTCGATGACAGACGGAATACTTTAGCGACTGTTTCCTGATCACCAGATATCTTTATGACATCTCCAACTTCGACATTCAACTCCATTCGAGTCCTTGGTCCGATCCTAGCTCTATTTCTACCGATATCGTCCTGTGGGGCTTCCTTTACTGTAAGGACTGTTTGGTCAGACATGAGATTCTCCACTAAGTAAACTGACAAATGCTTATTAAAGATTTATGGGGTCAGAATTCAAGAAAATAAAAACGGTTTTGCTTTACTGTTCTGAGATGCTTTTTGATTTTGATAAGGTCGCTGAATTACCATTAACATCTTCGGCTTTGAAATTGATCTTGTAGTTCTGGTTTGTAGCTGTAACATTGTTGAAAATTATGGTATAATGATTATCCTCTTCTTTGTTCATCTGCTGGAATTCAGATCCTGAAGGTGGTATTATACGAGATTTCACACTAGAATCCTCCACATCTACATTGTCTGTGATCTTAGCATTGATTTTGATGGTATAATCTTCTCCGTTTGTGATATTTGCATTTTTGAGCTTTACCCATTCACCTGTATCAGGGTCTTGAACCATCACATCCATATCATTGACAGTTGGATGAGCAAAATCGTTCACAGGAGGATTCATCAATATAACCCAGATAGCCAGGAATGTGAAGAAAAACATAGCTGCATCCATGGCCCATTCTTTTTTACCAAGTTCATCAGTATCTACATTTAATGTTCTCAGAACAGGTGGTATAAGAACCAATCCTGTTAGACCACCGATCAAGGCGAGAGTCCAATCACCGATCAGTAAGAATAATTGAAGGGCGATAAAGGAGAATATAGGTGCTATGGCCACACTTATCAAAATGGATTTGCCTTTCCTGATTTCGTCCTTCATATATTCGACCTTATCGAATTCGGGCACATCGAAGTCGAATTCTTCCTCTTCTTCTTGCTCTTCTCTTTTCTTCCTCTTGGCCATATTGAGCCTAATGAACATGTGCTTATTAAAAAACTTTCGTGTTAATTACGGCTGATTGAGGAGGTTTCGACTTTCCAAAATTTAATATATTTTTACACATCTGTGTACCCTAATGAAAACAATAGTCGTTATGAGCGGAAAAGGTGGAGTAGGAAAGAGTACAGTTGCAGCTAATCTAGCTTACAAATTATCCAATGATGGTTTCAGTGTAGGGATATTTGACAGTGATTTTCATGGTCCGACCATCCCAAAGATGCTGGGAGTCAGGGGAAAGAAGATGAGACCTGATCAGAACCAGGAAAGCATCAAACCTGTTGATGCATCACCAAATTTGAAAGTTATCTCTATGGATTTTCTGTTACCAGATGATGATTCAGCGGTGATATGGCGTGGACCGATGAAGATGAAAGTAATCAATCAGATGGTTGAAGATGTGGAATGGGGAGATATCGATTATCTAGTCATCGATCTTCCGCCGGGAACTGGAGATGAGCCTTTGAGCATAGCTCAACAGATCCCAGATGTGACTGGAGCAGTCATAGTAACCACTCCTCAGGACGTTGCATTACAGGCTGTTAAGAGATCGATAAACTTTGCTAAAAAATTAGATATGGACGTCCTAGGTGTTGTAGAAAATATGAGCAGTTTTAAATGTCCTAACTGTGGTGAAACTATCGAATTGTTTGGTGAAGGCGGCGGTAAAAAGATGTCTGAAGATATAGGGGTCCCATTCCTTGGATCAGTACCGTTTACTCCTGAAATAGTAAAAAGTGGAGAAGAAGGTGATCCATCATCTTATCTATCTTCAGAATCATCAGTATCTTTTGATAAGATCGTATCTAATTTAAAAAAGAAGGTAGGTGAATAAGATGAGAGTAGGAATACCTACATTGGGAGAAAAAGGTCTTGAAGAAGAGTTGAGTCCTCACTTTGGAAGGGCACCGACCTTTACCATTTATAACACGGAGACCGATGAATTGGAGATAATAGACAATAGAAGTGAACACATGGGTGGCAAAGGAAAACCACCAGAGCAACTTGAAAGTTATGATATCGATGTTTTAGTGACCACGAATTTAGGAAGAAAAGCAGTAGCTTTGTTCGATAAACTAGGTATAGAAGTGTACTGTGGTGCCTCTGGAACTGTAGATGATGCTATCCAGATGTGGAAGTCAGATGAACTTGAACCTGCAAGTAGAAAAAATGCATGTAGTGGACATGGTGGTAGATAAAGAACCATCGGTAGTAGAATAGCAGCAGATCACTCTAGCTGATTTAACAGTTCTCGAACTCTGGTGTAAAAATCTTTTAAAGAACCTTCATTTATTATCATATGATTTGATCTAGCGATAACTCTGCCTAGACCCCAATTTAACTCTCTGTTATCTCTATCGTTGAATTCACTCCATGATTCTGGAGCATCTTCTCTACCTCTCTCCTTTAATCTCTCAAATCTGGTTTCTGGAGATGCATGGATCCCAATGATGTTTAAGTCACCCAGTTCTGATTTGAAGATACTTACTTCCGTAGTACTTCTAACACCATCTATGATGGTTTTATCCTCAGTTATTTCACATAGAGTCCTATCCGCCCATATGCCTTCATGGTGCTTTTCCCTTTCTTCATTAGCAAAGGATCCAAGACTGTTATCTTCGAATGATATGCCTTTTTTTTCAGCGTGTTCTCTTACAATGTCACCCATCCTTATGATATCGTATCCTTCTTCCATAGCTATCTTTAGGAACTCCTCTTTTCCAGCACCCGGCATACCGGTGAGCAGAACAGTGGTCATCTTGATCACCTATTGATTGAACTCTCTCCAGTCTTTTCCGACAGTTCTACTTCTAAGTTTAACTATCGTTGGTAATTTTCTTTTATGTGTGCTCTTCTCGACCATATTTTTGATGTCTTCCACACTTTCTGTTGTCAGCCCGTTCCTCTCAGCTATCTTGCCCAAGTTTTCCTGTCTCTCGATACCTTTCAATACTTTATCGATCTCTTTATAGGTATGGCCAAGTTCGTCCTCATCTGTTTGACCTTCCCATAGTCCGGCTCTTGGGACCTTATCTAGGAACCTATCAGGCACACCTATCTTCTCAGCGATCTGCCTTACGTCGGTCTTGTATACATCACCCATAGGTAAGAAATCAGCAGCGCTATCTCCAAATTTTGTAGTGTAGCCAAGCAAGATTTCGCTTTTGTTACTCGTTCCGACCACAAGGCTGTTTTCGATATTAGCTTGATAGTACTCTAAGCACATCCTGATACGAGCTTTAAGATTGGCATAAGCTAACCTGTTATCAGAGTCAACTGGAAAAGCCTCTAGAATAGAATTTATGTTTATTTCTTCGCTTTTAACACCCCATTTATCTACCAGCCACCGTGCATCTTTCATATCCTCTTTGGGAGATGCGCTTTCTGGCATTATGATACAATGAACTCTTTCTTTTCCCAAAGCATCTATACAGAGTTTTAGAACTGTTGAAGAATCCAGACCGCCACTAAGACCTAGAACAACTCCTTCAGTGTTAGTCTTGTCTACCTTGTCTCTGATAAATTCTTTTATAATTTTGATGTTCTCGTTTAATTGGCTCTTTGAAAGGGTCATGATAGCGGATATATGGATAGAGTTATTATTTTTATGGTCATTTATTGAGATTCTACTCTTATCTTTTCAGCATCTTTGACTTCCTTTAATCTTTCAGCATCTTCCACCTTTCCTATTATATTGACTTCACTGGCAGCAACTGGTTCATCATTATCTGAGGCTGGTGTAGGACCGAAGAATATCGCCATGGCTTTACCAGGTGGCCAGTATCCTATAGTTCCCACCGATACTTCAGCTTTTGAAGTATCATCCAGGAACATGTCCACTCCTACTGGGAAATAGAATTCATCTCCCCATA
>CAYSTL010000050.1:0-12401 GCA_964433785.1 uncultured Thermoplasmata archaeon | reverse complement strand
CCATAAACAAACAATGGGGCGATCTCTACTTCTACTGTATCAAATCTTGTGTCTATTATAGCTTTCACATCAGGTTTCTCAAGATCGACATCCTTTCCAGTCTTATCCAGTACTAGTTTACCTATCTCTCTGTTGAGTTCATGTTTTATCGATTCACCAGTTGTCAAATTAAGTTCTGTCCATAACTGTTCTTCATTTTCGTATATCTCCGGGTCGTTCCTAGAGCCGACCAAAAATGTGTTGAATTCTATATCATCTAGTTCTTCTATGATTATATCAGAAAATTTATCGAGTTCGTCGAAGATATTTCCACAGACAGAGCATTCTTCAGATTCTTCAGGTATCTTCATCCTGTTCTCTTCATCACTGTTTTTCATCGCGTAAACTATCTTCAGACTTTTACCTCTTTCTTCATTTGTAGTCCCATGACCCAGTTGAGCAAATATCCTGCCTAAACAGTGGTTACATAGGTCTTTTTCGATAGCCTGCTCTGCCTTCTCGAGGAGATTTTCCATGGTCAAACATATGGGTCTTTTATATAGTTATTATCCTCTCTCATCTCCCGATATCCCTAGCTAGATTATGTAACCTTTCTTTTGTTAGTAATAGGAAGGTTACTAAAATAGTGATGAATGCAGCTTCTACAGCGTACCCTTGGTCTATCATTATACCTAATAAAAAAGTGATAAACAGAGCAACTGGGGTGGTAATTCCTATAGTATGTATCTCATATTTCAAGAAAGCCAAGATCAGTGCAAACCCGCCAAATACTAAGATCCCCATATCCAAAAAAGTCATACCGACTTCAGCTGAAAGGAATGAGAACAGCACACCAGATAGAGAAGTCAGTGGAAACGTTCTAACTCCAGCTATAACTTTTGGTTTCTCCTTCTTATGTTCTCTTTCTAGTCCTATAAGACCACCCATTCCGACTGCTAACAACGCGTTGATAACCAAGGCAGTCTCTATAAATTCTATAGACATCGTTATATGATATTACGATTACTCCATTATATTTCTTTTTGAGTAGTTCTATAGAAGATATCCCTAAAAGTTAAAAATAACTACATGTAATTCCGATTCGATGAGTAGAAAAGAAACTGCCTACAAATTTTTATCTGAAGACGTTCTGAGAAATTCTTATCTTATTGCTAGGTTGGAAGATGGAGACATATACATGGATGATGAAAAAAATCCAAATGCTGTTCTTGTGAACAACAACAATGAGGTAATCTCTATGAGAGGAGATACTGATATTTTGGTTGATTTGTTAAAAAAGATGGAACCGGGAGAATATCGCTTCCACTCTATCGATCCTGAATCCTTTGGGGCTGCTGAAAAGTATGTTGAAGATATAGATGATAGTCCAACCTGGATGCTGTATCGACCAGAAGAAGAATTTGGAACTCCTGAGAATTACGTAGATGAATTAAATTTGGATGACGTTCCAGTGATAAACGAGCATTGGGGTCTTGGTGATCAAGATTCTTCTGACTACATCTCACACAGGATAAAAGATGGTCCAGCATACGGTATCCGAAAAGACGGTGAGTTAGTAGGTTGGGTTCTGACACATTATATAACAGATTCTGCTATTTGTCTCGGATTTTTACACGTGAAAGAAGGATGGAGGAGGAAAGGTTTCGCTAAAGATTTGACCGATGAAATTTGTAAATATGCTGCGGAACACGATCTTACACCTGTAGTAGATATTTTTCAAGATAACGTGGCTTCCTTGTCACTATCTAAATCATTAGGATTTGAAAAGATTGGAGAAAATCACTGGTTCGATGGAAATATACCTAAATGATACCAGAACAAATACGCGGAAAAGAAATATATAGTTTCACCATATGAATCAGAATTGATGAGAATTCGACAGCCTATAGTCAGTGTACTGGGTCACGTTGATCATGGTAAGACGACTTTTTTAGACAGGATCAGAGGTACCACAGTTGCAGATAGAGAAGCTGGAGCTATAACTCAGCATATAGGAGCAACAGGTGTCCCAGTGGATGTTCTTAAAGAGGCTTGTTCTGATCTTGGATGTAATATCAATTTTCAACTTCCTGGTTTACTTTTTATAGATACTCCAGGCCATCATTCATTCATCAATTTGAGATCTAGAGGAGGCTCATTGGCAGACATAGCAATTCTCATAGTTGATATCACGGAAGGATTCATGCCTCAGTCTTTAGAATCCTTAGATATATTGAAAAGAGAAGAAACTCCATTTATTATCGGTGCAAATAAGCTTGACAAAATACCGGGGTGGAGATCAGAAAACAAGCCTTTCATCAGAAATTTTCAGGAACAATCGGATGATGCAAAGGGCAGGATGACTGATGCCCTGTATGAGATGATAGGTGACCTTTACGATAAAGGATTCTCATCGGATAGATACGATAAAGTAAATGACTTCAGTCAGAACATCGCCATCGTTCCTATGAGTGCAAAGACTGGCGAAGGTATGGAAGACATGCTCATGACTCTCATAGGTGTAGCTCAAAGATTTTTACAGGATGAACTTGAGGTTGTTGAAGGACCCGGTCAGGGTACCGTTTTAGAGGTCAAAGAAGAATTAGGTCTTGGAACCACCTTGGACACCATAATCTACCAAGGAGTCATAAACAAAAACGATGAAGTGGTGATAGGTACCAAAAACAAACCTCTAAAAACAAAGATTAAAGCACTGCTACAACCAAAGGATATGGACGAGATAAGGGATCCGAGAGAAAGGTTCGATGAAGTCAAAAGTGTAGGTGCGGCAGCAGGTGTGAAGATAGTAACACCAGAAGTAGAAGGTGTTCTTGCAGGAGCCCCACTGAAAGTTATCGCAGATCAGGATCCAGATGATGTAGTAGCTGAAGTGGCTAAAGAAAGTAAAGCCAGTATAGAAACAGAAGATGAAGGTGTTTTGATCAAAGCTGATGCTATCGGTTCTTTAGAGGGTCTAGCCTTTGAGTTAGATGAAAAAGACATACCGATAGTCAGAGCAGATGTTGGAGATGTGTCTCAGAAAGATGTTATCGACGCAGATACTGTAAAAGATCCTCTTTATAAAGCGATCTTAGCTTTCAACGTTGATGTATTACCTGATGCTAAAGAAGATATAAAGAAATCTGATGTCAATGTCTTCGAGAACGATGTAGTTTACCGTTTGGTAGAGGATTATGAGGAATGGGCTGAAGAGAAACAGCAAGAGATAGAAGAGATGAAGAGAGAGAGTATCACACATCCAGGCAAATTCAGGATACTCGAAGATCATACGTTTAGAGTTTCAAAACCAGCTATAGTCGGAGTAAGAGTTCTCGCGGGAAGGATAGAACCAGATCAAAGGATCATAAATAAAGACGGTAAAAGAGTAGGAACCATCAGAAGTATCAGAGAAGGAGATAAATCATTAGATAGGGCTGAGCAGGGAGAAGAGGTTGCTGTAGCTATTTCAGGTCCAACAGTAGGAAGGCAGATAGAAGAGAGAGAAGAGCTCTATGTCGATATTCCAGAAGGAGATGCCCGTAAACTGAAAGATATCGAACTCACTTTCGACGAAGAAAGGATACTAGACGAGGTAAGAGAGATCAAAAAAGAAGAGAAGCCATTCTGGGGATTATGAAGTCTTCATTTTCTCCTTATAAACCCACCATATTATTAATCCAGCAGAGATCAAGATTATAGAAAGTATAGAGATAAGTGAAATATTATCAACGATTATATTTCCCTTCGCAGAAGCACTTTTTTCTCTGATATTTACCGTCTTTTCTATTGACGATGAAGCACCATCGTCGTCAGTGATAATTAGTTTTACATCAAATTTACCTGTTGAAGAAAATTCATGTTCAATATCTCTGCCATAAACGATATCTTCTCCTATATACCATGTCCAATTGACGATTTCACCATCAGGATCAGAGGAATTATCACTGAAATAGATTATTTTACTCGTTTTATCGCCATCCTTGTGTTCAAAGGTAAAGTCTGCCCTTGGTGGTCTATTTTTTATATTGAGTTCCTTAGTTACATTTGAGGTAAACCCATCATCATCAGTTACGATTAATTTAACATCATAGGTTCCATCATCAGCATACTCATGTGTTGGATTCTTTAGATTAGATTTACTCCCATCTCCAAAGTTCCATTTCCTGTCTTTTATAGAACCATCTATATCGGTTGACTGGTCTTTAAAATCTATTTTAATGTTTGTAAAAGCTTCTGTGGGTGAGTAGGTGAAATCAGCTCTTGGTCCTACGTTTTTAACTCGTATTTTCTTGATCGTAGTATTTTCTGCCCCGTCATCATCCATCACTGTTAAACTTACGTTGTAGATTCCATCATCAGTAAATCTATGTTCTGGATTTTTTAGATATGATTTCTCATAATCACCAAAATTCCAGGTCCAGTTTACTATACTTCCATCGATATCACTACTCAGATCGTTAAATTGAATTGTATCTTCAGTAGTTATATTTTTTGATGGTGAGTAGTTGAATTTAGCTCTAGGGAAACCATTTTCTACTTTGATGGTGGCAATCTTGTGTGCAGTTCCGCCATCATCATCCTTTATCGATAGTTCGACAAGATAATTATCATCTTTGATATATCTGTGAGTTGGATTTTCCAGATAAGATATATTCCCATCGCCAAAACTCCAGGTCCAATTTATTATATTTCCGTCGGGATCATGACTATGATCTTCGAATCTTATCAGTTCTCCACTTCTGATAACAGTTCGATTCACAGTAAAATTGGCTACAGGTCCTTCGTTGGAAACATGGATAACCTTCCTAATATTTTCCTCAACTCCAAAATTATCGATGACCTGCAACTCAACATCATATTTGCCATCATCGGTGTAGCGATGAGTTGGATTTTGCTTGTATGATATATCGCCATCGCCAAAATTCCATGTCCAGTTAACTATTTTTCCATCGAGGTCATAGCTTTCATCGATAAATTGAACATGGTCTGAAGTCTTTGGTGAACTGGGCTCATAACTGAAATTTACAATAGGTGAGATCGTACCATTTAACTTAACCTTATCTATAATCCAACCGAAATCGTCAGTATCAGTAAAATCAGAGCCCATTATAAATCTAAATCTAAATTCATCACAACAAGATTCCGTATCGATTTCGAATTTGTTCCAAGTATAGTTGCTTTCTCCGGTAAATGCTCGATCACCCTCTAACTGATTTCCATGACCATACTCTATCAATCCGTCGTAACCGTCATCTGGTCTTATATTTTGCCAGCCACCATCATCTTTTATCTGGACAATTCCCCCATCTCTATCTTTTTCAAAATCGTATCTATGATATATCGATAATCTAGCCTTATCCCATCGCTGTAGATCGACTAAAGGTGAAGTCAGTATTTCGTACCATCCGGTTCTGTAATCTCCGTCACCACAGACCCATGAGTCATTTAAAGTACTGATAGCATTTAATTTCCACTTTGAGGTATTGTTCCAGCCTAAATTACCTTTTACAAAATCATCTACTACGTAGGTTTTAAATTCATAAAAATCTCCACTATTATTATCGATCAACTTATTTCCTACCTGGTCCTCGCAGATGATCTCATAGGAATAATTACAATCGATCTCAAGATCCTTAAGATAGATAGTATGGTTTATCTTTAATTCATCAGATGATACAGAATGGTTGAAAGGTCTTTCCTTACTATATCTTATTTTAACCTTACATGGCTCATCAGTAGAAATTTTTATCCTAGATGCAAAAGTGGACTGTGTATCTTTATCTATAATATTCGGTGGTGATCCATCGACGAAGGCAGTATCCATCTTGAGCTCTGACTTTCCTGTTCCTGTATCCTTATCGTAGTAACTTGCTATTATCTCGTCATCATCACTGACCTGAAGTTTTCCTTCTTCATCTTTTTCCGACAATTGGATAAAACCTCTGTATCTTCCCTGTCCTATTTTGTTCAATGCCATCTTTTTGGTTTCGGTCTCAGTTGTACTAGAGATATTGACTTGAACGGTTTCCTCTGTCAGATCTCTATCTTTCACTGTTATATTTACTATTCCTGATGTACTGTAGATATCTTTTTCTATATTTATGATACCATCTGATGACATATTATAAGCATTATACATCGTCAAAGCGTAGTCTTGATTAGCGAATCCATCATTGTTTGCATCAGCAGGTATGTTTTCTCCTATCACATGTACTGAATAGGTACCTGGTTGCAATTTGTCGGAAGGTATGAAGATATTTTCGACAACATTTGTATCATCATCTCCGTCTCCATCCCTGTCAAAATCTTCGATAGCATCAGTACCGGAAGGTGTAAAACCATCTTTGAAGGCGTTACCTCTATATATCTCACCGTTAGGGGCCATCACTTCCAAATCCAGGTCATTCTTTAGTGCAGGATATTCTCCACCTTCAGCTTCTTCGTCTGTCCAACTTAGAGTAATTTTTAATGGTTTTTCCTGATCATAATATCCTAAATCAAAAGTGTCTATCTGACCGGTTTGCAGTAAGGATTCTTGATCCATGGTCTTAACATTCACTTCTGGATCACATATTGGTGCTAGATCTATCATCCCCCATCCTTCATATTTGTTGGGTATATGATCTATATTGCCATCACCATCATGATCGATTTCTAGATCTCTTGCAGCATTTATCATCAATGATTTGACCATCGCTGGGCTGGGTGTTTCACCATGTTTTTCTCTATAATATTCAACTATTACTGCAGAAGCTCCTGATCCGGCTGGTGTTGATTGTGAAGTTCCCGTACTCCATTCATATCTAGAATCTTTAGAGTACAATCCTTTGAGTTTTGATCCATCCAATTCTGGTGTACTAGTGGATAGTATAGCCTCTCCAGGAGCAACAACAGTTGGTTTTACTCTATCGTCGGACGTCCATCCTTTCGAACTTTCTGGAAGCATATCGTAAGGATTGTAGCAGTTTGATAACGTATAGCCAAAATCTCTAGCATCAGGCATATAGTTACTAGTAGCTCCAATTGTGATCACATTTTTACCGTTTCCAGGACTTGCTATAGTCATATTTCCATTGCCGCCATTGTTTCCTGCTGAAACAACGATTATCATGGGTTGATTTCCCGGACTTTGACTGTCTGAATCTCTTACTCCTCGGTCATATTGGGAATCCTGGGAATCATATATTCCATCGCCTGTACTTTCTCCCCATGAATTGGAATGGATGTAAACATCTCCTTTCCTTTTAGCATCTTCTAACAGATCATACAATGAAGGTGTAGAATCTATCCATTCAGCACTATCAGAAAATATCTTCTGTGCGAACAAGTTAGAATCGTAAGCTAATCCCTGAGCAAGATAATATGGACCATGGCCATCATATGTGATATTATTACCATGATAGGTATCTCCTGCTGCTATACCTGCAACATGTGTTCCATGACCATATCCATCACTCCATATATCTCTGAACTCATAACCAATCCCACCAGTCACCCTTTCCGTGAAATCATTATGACCTGCATCACCAGTGTTCCCGTTACCTATACCTGTGTCAGCGATTCCGATAGTGACATTCTTACCAGTATATCCTAATTGATTAACAAAAGCTCCAAAATCTCCTTGACCCCTGTATGGAGTAGAGGGGTCGGATGGATTCCAAAATCCTCCCACGATCTGAGATTGAAGTTCACTTTTCAACTCATTCCGTTTGAAACCAGTTATTGAATATACATCATCTCTTTCTGCAATCCTTTGTAAGTAACTTCTATCTAAAACTTGGGCTTTTATCTTACCTCTATGTTTATTACTAGTTCTTGATAACACCTTTATTTTTCTATCCTTGAATTCAGGTAAATCGTTAAGATCTTTTATGAAATTGATACTGACCATACCAGTTTTGATATTTTCATCTATTTTAAAATCAGAATCGTAATGAATGATCTCATCAACAAAAAATAATTTTTTTACTTTTTCAAGGTCATCATACCCCGTCTTTACAAGATATGCATAATTGGGTATATAATTCAATATTTCCACATCTTCTTCCAATTCATTTCTCCAATCGGGATTGACCGGTCCGATCATGTGAACTATAAATAGGCCATCCTCATCTTCATGTGTTTTATCATTATTATTTACAGTATATCTCTCTAGATCTTTTTGGATATCGTACTTATATCCATTTATGTGAACAATATTTCTTTCTTTCAATAGGTCAGTTCTACACCCGTTCTTTTCTAACATCTTCAATTCTTTTTGGTTTACTTTCACTATATTATAAACTCCATAAGAATCGATTATCTCGATGTCTGAATTTTTCAACTCATCTCTTCTAGATTCATTTTCAGTAATAACTAAAATTATACTTTTATCTTTATTATCTACACTTCCTACAATTCCAACTAACATAGATAAAATCAAAATAAAAGCCACAAACAAGCTGAAAAATTTCTTTTTTCTCCACATATCTTATATCATCTCAATATAACTTTATTGATTACTTATAGATTTTTATAGATTCTTAAGAAGGTCCGCCTTAGTTATTATCCCTATTATATCCCCTTTATCTGAGATCATCACACTTGGATAGTACTTTAGGTTGTCCTTCACAATATCCAAATCAGCTGATTTGTCTATGATCGGAAAGCTATCATCCATCACTGAACCTACTTTTTGTCTTCTTTTGATATCATCAAAATTATGAAGTAAGCTTCTTTCACTGATAGAACCCGAAATACATCCATCATCTATGACCGGTATCTGGGAAATAGCGTTATCTCGCATTAGATTCAGAGCCCTTTCAACATTATCATCTGGTTCTACATAGATGATATCTTTGTTGCAGATGTCGACCAAGTTACCGTTATCGATCTCTTCGTCCAATGTGTCTTCAAGAACATCTAAAATTTTACGACCTTTCTCATAGGAAGGCATCAATGATCCATTCTCAACCTTAGCTATCAATGATTGGCTCACTCTAGCTTTTTCTGCCAATTCTGCCTGAGTCAATCCTAATCTTGTCCTGATTTCCCTCACTTTAGATATATCCTTTATCATTATCGATAAATCAGCATGGAAGTATAAAAAATATTCGTATAGGAATAATGTTTGCAATAAATTATTAATAAGTTTTCCTTTTTGAGTAATTTCAACGCGGTAATTAATACGTTTTTTATGATAATAACGGAGGTAGAAGATGTCTAAGAATATAACAGCAGAGATAATATATGAAACTCCAATAGAAGAGCAGAAGATCGAGATTGTAGAAAGAAAGGGTATCGGTCACCCAGATAGCATAGCTGATGCGATAGCTGAAGAGGTCAGTAAAAACTTGTCGAGGATGTATATAGATGAGTATGATAGAATTTTACACCATAATACTGACGAAACCCAGATCGTTGGTGGACAAGCCGAACCGAGTTTTGGTGGAGGGATACTTTTAGAGCCTATCTATATTCTTCTAGTAGGAAGAGCTGTGACAAGAGTGGGAGATAACAGATTGCCATATAGGTCTACAGCATTGAGAGCTGCAAGGGATTATTTAGAAGAGAATTGTCCACATCTTGATGCGGATGAAGACGTTATCCTTGATTGTAGGATAGGTAAAGGTTCCATAGATCTGATGGAGGTATATGATACTAAGAAAGGATTAGCTAACGACACATCTTTCGGTGTTTCATATGCACCCTTTAGTGAAACTGAAAGATTAGCTTTAGAAACTGAAAAATATATCAATGGTCCACTTAAATCAGAATTACCTGAGATAGGTCAGGACATAAAAGTGATGGCTACTAGGAATAAGGACTCAATAGATCTGACTATTGCCGCTGCTATGGTTGATAAATTTGTTCCAGATAAAGATCATTACATAAGTGTAAAACAAGACTTAAGAGAAAGGATCATGAAAAAAGCGGAAAAGATAACTGATAGAGATGTAGACGTTATGATCAATACCGCTGATGACTATGGAAACGATGTTTATTATCTAACTGTGACTGGACTCTCCATGGAAAATGGAGACGATGGATCTGTGGGTAGGGGTAACAGACTTAATGGATTGATAACACCTTTCAGACCTATGAGCATGGAGGCGTCGGCTGGTAAGAATCCAGTCACACATGTTGGTAAACTATACAATATAGCATCTAACGAGATAGCTCAAAAGATATACGAGGAAGAAAGCGATGGTATACACGAAGTCTTTGTCAGGTTAGTTTCTCAGATAGGTAAACCGATAAACGATCCTCAAGTTGCCAGTATTCAGATGGTTGTCGCTGAAGGTGAAGATAAGAATACTAAATTGGATAACGCTGAAGCTATCGCCGAAGAGTATCTAGACGATATCCATAAAATAAAAGATAGGATATTGAATGATGAGATAACCGTATTCTAGTCTAGAGCGATCTTTGCGTATACCTTACAGTCTCTTACCATGTAGTCCAGTACAGCATATTCATTAGGCTGATGAGCAAGCCCAACATTAGAGCACCAAACGACTGCAGGTATGTCTTCTCTTCTTAGAAGTGCAGCTACTGTTCCACCACCTATCCCTACAGGTTCTGGATCGACTCCTAATACATCTTTTACAGCTTTCTTTAATTTTACAACGACTTCTGAATCTTCAGGTGTTCTCTTAGGAGCTTCCTTATCTTTTGGGAATTCTAGCTCGATCTCAGCACCTGTCTCTTCTTCTAGATCATCCTTCACTTCTTCAAAGATATTTGTAACTTCATCCAGATCTATAGAAGGAAGGACTCTGCAGTCGAAGTACTGAACTTCTTTGCCTGGGATTGTATTTACATTAGGAACATTTGCTAATCTTTTAGTCGGTTCGTAGGTACTGAATGGTGGTGAAAATAGCTCATCTTCCTGGTCCAGTTCTTCATGTAATCTTTCATCGACCAGATATTGATATTTAGCCATTACTCTGTTGGCGTTGATCGTAGAGCCTGGCATAGCTGCATGACCTTGCTTTCCATGAACGGCGATCTTGACCCAAAGACCAGATTTCTCAACGATCTCTATCTTTTTACCTTTCTCTTCACTATGATCTGGGACGATAACTATATCGTCTTCATCGATCAGCCCTTCATCTATGATATGTCCAACGCCGTACTTGCTGCCGGTCTCTTCATCTGAGACCATCATCACTTTTATGTTCACCTCTGGAGTTACTCCAGCTTCTGTGAGAGCTTTGACCAAGTATATACCAGCGATCAATTCCTGACCATTATCTTCTGAACCCCTTCCGTAGATCTTACCATCCTTGAAAACAGGATCGAAGGGGTCTGTTTCCCATTCATCAAGATCTCCTTCTGGGACGATATCTATATGAGCGATTATGACCAAATTTTTATCGCTCTTTCCTTCTTTTGTTGCTACAATATTAGGTCTAATACCAGAAGGAACTCTGTCATCTTTAGCATCATATCTTTCGATCTTATCGAATCCAAAATCCTCTATCATCTCTTCGATGAATTTTGCCTTCTTTAATTCACCATCTCCACCGTTTTCTGGACCTAGCGCTGGTATTTTTAACATCTCGATCAAAGAACCTTTCATCTCTCCTCTTAACTCATCTATCTTGCTTATAACTTCTTTTTCCATCTTACCACCAGGGAAATATCAAATTCTACATCCAAACTTATGCAGGTAAAGGATGTTCTTCATAATCCTTTTTGATATCTTCCCCAGTTAAATCGAGATATATTTGAGTTGTGGTCAAAGAAGAGTGACCTAACATCTTTTGGACGCTTCTAAGATTCATACCAGATTTTAAGCAATGTACAGCAAAACTGTGCCTCAGCATGTGTGGGTACACATTCTTTTTTATATCAGCCTTCTTTGCATATTTCTTAACGATCCTTTCTATCTGTCGTGTTGACAGCGATTTTCCTCTTTCAGATAATATCAAAGTACCTTCTTCGGCTCCAGCTATGTAGAACTCTATCATATCCAGAGTATCTGCATCCACGGGTACTACTCTATCTTTATCTCCTTTACCCCCTCTAACGGTTATCATTCCTTCATCAAAATCGATATCCTGGATTTTCAAATTGGTCAATTCAGAGACCCTTAAACCACACCTGTAAAGGATACGTAAGATCAATCTATCTCTGGTCTTTTTTCTATCTGGAGCACTCAACAATTTACGGACTTCATCTTCTCTTAAATATTTAGGCAGCTTGCGTCCCATAGACCCACCATGTCTGACACTTTGTATGACAAAAATAGTGTTCGCAGATTATAAAAAGATTTTGGAGAGTGTTGAGTAAAAGCTTTATCATATGTACAAGGTAAAAATATATATCCAACTTCTCTCTAAAGCAAGATTACTAGGGCCTGTAGCTCAGACAGGCAGAGCGATTGGCTCTTAACCAATCGGCCGGGGGTTCAAATCCCTCCAGGCCCGTCTTTACTT
>CAYSTL010000049.1:7560-12430 GCA_964433785.1 uncultured Thermoplasmata archaeon | reverse complement strand
TCTTAGAACCGGTCACCATGTACGGAGTGACAAAAGTTTCAGGTGAGTTACTCTGTCAGTACTATCATGAAAAGTACGGATTGGACGTAAGAAGTCTAAGATATCCTGGATTGATAAGCTGGAAGGAAGAACCAGGCGGTGGAACGACCGATTATTCAGTAGAGATGTTCTACAAAGCGGTCCAAGGTGAAGATTACGAATGCTTTGTTACCGAAGACACAAAATTACCATTGATGTACATGGAAGACGCGATCCGTGGAACACTGATGCTCATGGATGCTGATGAAGAGGATATCAGCGTTTGGACGAGCTACAATCATGGTGCTTTGAGCTTCACAGCAAAAGATCTTGAAGAAGAGATCAAGAAGTACTATCCTGATTTCGAAGTGTCCTACGAACCGGATGAGAGACAGAAGACAGCAGATTCATGGCCGGATACTGTAGATGACAGCCCAGCAAGAGAAGACTGGAATTGGGACCACAAGTACGGTCTAGAGAAGATGACGGAAACCATGATAGAAAATCTGAAGAAAAAATTAGAGTGAATATCACTCACATCTATTTTTTTATCTTTTTTATTTAAATCACTTCTGAGAAAACACTTTATATCTGTTGGTTGGATTATTTTATGAGTCCTCAACGATTTAGATTTATTATCATTTAAGGGATAAATAATAAATAAATTAAACATACTGCCCTCTTCAATCTTCGCAGGTTAATCCTGGGTGAATATATTGTCGAGAAAAAACCTATCAAGTAAAGATACTCTTAGAAGAGTTATCAACGTTTGTATAGTAGTACTTTTATTGTTCAGTAATTTAACATTGATTGCTCAAGCAGATGGTAATAATGGAATAGATGAAGAGACAGCAGATATAGATGGAGAAGATATTAAAGATACCTTCGAATCAGAGATCATAAAGAATAGAAAAAATAGAAAGCGGTATCAGGATGAGAAACAATATGTATTGAGTCTTGAAGGACCCGTTCTACCTGAATGGAGAGATAAGTTGGAGGATAGGGGTGCTGACATAGTCAACTACATACCTGATCATAGGTACAGGATATTTTTAGAACCAGAACAGGTAGAAGATGTAGAAGATCTAGGATTCGTTGAATATATCAAAGAATACAATCCTTTGATGAAGATAGATGAAGATATTGACACAGATAAAGTTAGGATCTTGTTCAGAAATAGATCGTTTATAGATCTTCATAAAGGATTTTCTGACCTATCTCCGAACACTACATACCGATCGTCCTTGATAACTCAGATTGAGTCAAAGAAAGATCTTTTAAGATATGCATCTGACAACAACGTTTTGTGGATCGAAGAATATCTTGAACCACATCTTCATGATGAAACAGCGACTGAGATAGTCGGTGGTAACTGGAAGAAAGATCAGCCCTATGACGGTCCAGGTAATTTAGCCAATCAATTAGGTTACAACGGTTCTAACGTCGTGATCTCGATCTGCGATACAGGTATTGGAAATGGAACTGTCGGTGATGCAGGACATCAGGACTTCACTGGAAGAGTTATAGGTGGGAGAGAATATTCAAATCTGAATGATTGGACTGATGTTTACGGTCACGGGACTCACTGTGCAGGTTTAGCGGCAGGAGATACATTCAATGGAAGGAAAACACAGTATGGTAATACTTCCTACTATGTCGGTCAGGGTGTAGCACCAGAAGCGAAGTTATACTCTCAAAAGATATTTTCAAGTAATATGTTACCTGACTTTGATATAGTTTTTAGAGATGCGGAGCAGAACGGAACGTACGTTCATTCGAATTCCTGGGGTTATAACTCATATGGTATGTATATCTCAGTGGATGCACTTTACGATGAGAAGGTGAGGGATGCTAATTATCAAAAATCTGGAGATCAGCCGATGATAATCACAGTATCAGCCGGTAACTCTGGACCTTATGAAACATCAACTGGCAGCCCGGGAAATGCTAAAAATGTGATCACTGTCGGTGCTTCTCAGAACTACCATCCAGATGCAAATAAGTATGGTAATAACTTATTATCTGCTAATGAATCTGATAATGTCTCTAAAGTAACTGAATTCAGTTCACGAGGTCCTACAGGTGACAACAGGATAAAACCAGATGTTGTCGCTCCGGGGATGGGAGTGCTTTCAACAGCCAGCCCGAAGGCTCAGAACGAACTGTATGGATATTATTCTGAAGATGAGCACTACATGTGGTGCTCTGGTACCTCGATGTCGAATCCTGTTACGGCGGGTTCATCGGCTGTAGTGGTCGATTGGTACAACTCGACTTTTGGTGAAAGACCCAGTCCTGCGATGGTCAAGGCTATACTAACGAATACTGCTGATGATATGGATAACGGTATCCCGATACCTAATTTCCACGAGGGATGGGGACGGGTCAATCTTTCAAGAGTTGTAAAGCCTGATACATCTAGGTTCATAAAGGATCAGGAAAAAGAGATACAGACTGGAGAGGAAGTGGCTTATAATATAGAATGTGATGATCCTGATAAACCGATGAAAGTATCTCTTGTTTGGACCGACGCACCTTCGAGCCCGTACAATCCTGAGCACCTAGTGAATGAGTTAGATATGAAAGTATACGGACCAGATGGAAATATCCTAAACGGGAACGCATTTGAAAATGGAATGACGGAACCTAATTCATTCTCTAGATGGGATGTAGATGGAGATGGAACAGACGATAAGAACAACGTCGTCAACGTTTTCATACCACCTGAAAAGTTGAAAGAAGGTATGTATTCTGTGATCATCGATGGGAAAAATATCCCCATGGATGGAGTTCCTGAAACGAATAAAATAGGACAGGATTTTGCATTGTTCGTAGATAATGGTAAAAAGTTCGAAGACGAAGTTCCTCAAGCTAATATTTACTCACCTGTCAAAGATGGTGTTTATGTAACTAACGAAAGTATGGATATTAAGTGGGTGACCGGTGGAGGGGATGGAGAACTAAATATCGACCTAGAATATTCATTCGATGGTGGAGAATCATGGACAGAGATCGTCGACGGTATAAAGGATGATGGCTATTATGAATGGACGCTACCATACGCTGATTCTAAGGAGTGCATCGTGAAAGCTGATGTTCATGATGAGGAAAAGGACAGTTCGACTACATCCAGCCGACAGTTCACCATCGAACCGATACTTATAGAACTGCTGTCACCTACAAGTGGAATCAATTTTGTCGGTAACAGTACTGAAAAGATAAAGTGGAATACACTGGGTGGTAGTAAAGATAGAACGGTTGATATCTGGTACAGTTCTAATAATGGTTTTGATTGGAATATCTTAGCAGAAAATATGTCGGATGATTCACAATTCGAATGGACACCTCGAAATAATTACTCAGATAAAAGTTTGATCAAGATAAGAGTGGAAGACAGCAACGATGATAATTACACGACTATGACTGAAGGCACTTTCAACGTTTTAAGATCCTATAAAACACCTTTCTTCGATGATGTTGAAGAATATAATTATGTGTATACAGATCAAAAGATATCGGGGAAACGTTTTGAAAATAATTGGGACAGGACTGAAAGGACTGATAATTTGTCCAACATGTGCTGGCGTGGAGATTATGATGACGGTTCTATAGGTGATTCAGCATTGGTAACACCACCTTTGAAGATATCTGATGATAGGATGCGTTTTTCATTCAAGCATAATTATTCTTTTGGATATGATATGAATGAGTACGGTGACGGAGGTATAGTTGAGATCTGGGATAATGAGAACAAGGAATGGAGTAAGTTAGATCCAGTTTTTGATTATGATGATAAATTATCGAACGGATCCATGAATCCCATCGGTGGCCAAAGAGCTTTTGTAGGACAGAGTAACGAGTGGCTAGAGGCCAATTTCGATATCGATAATTATTCTGGTAAATTTGTAAGGTTACGTTTCCATCTTTCATCCGATGGTTCATCTTTCGGTAGGACTGAAGGGTGGTACATAGATGATATATCACTGGATAAACCACCTAAATATGAACTGAAGGTCAACGGTGCTGATAAAGAGAAAAGAGGTTCTTCTGGTGAATCATTGAGGTATGAATTTACTGTAGAAAACACTGGTTCTGAAGATGATGAATATCTTCTATCGGGAGAATCCGAAGCATCTGTCAAGTTTGTCGATGAATATGGTTTCTATGTTGAATCAGTAGATGTAGGTGCACATAGTACAAAAACTATCGCCGCTATGGTGAAAATACCTTCCAGCGTCGAATATGGTGAAGAATTGAAAACAGATATTTTGGTTAGCTCAAAGAATGGATCGAATATCTCTAAAAACATAACTGTGTATTCTAACGTGCCTTACGATGGTTCTTATGATGAAGAGTTCAGTAATGATATAACGGCTTGGGAGTCATACGACAATCTCATCTTCGATGAAACCGATCCATGGCGTCTTAGTGAAGAAAAAGATGGCAGGAGTTCACTATACTCAGGTGAGGAACAAGCCTTCTGGTATTTAGGATTTAAATCTATGGTAGAGTCTCCTTATGTAAAGTTGAGTGAAGATGAATCGAGTTTAAGACTTTCAATCGATCATTTTTACAATCTGTCAGAAACATATATCGGATTTATGGACGGTGGTATAGTTGAGATCTGGGATAATGAGACTAAAGGATGGTCTAAAATAACACCTATGAATGGTTATGATGGAAAGCTGGTCACGACTTCTAATCCTTTGGGTTCAACGAGTGTTTTTTCGGGATATCATAAAGACTGGAAAAGATCACGATTCGATATAACTGAGTATGCTGGTAAGACAGTAAAGATAAGATTCTGTATAGGTTGGGACAGCTATAATTTGGGTGGTACTGGCTGGTTCAT
>CAYSTL010000049.1:0-7460 GCA_964433785.1 uncultured Thermoplasmata archaeon | reverse complement strand
GTACCAGAGACAACAGAACCTGGCAGTACGATGATCAACTGTGTTGAGATATCTTCCAGATACAATGGTTGGGAACCAATAAATTATGTTGTAAAGACAGAGACCGCATATAGGGATCGATATAAAATAGAGGATGAAAGGATCACACCTGACTGGACTCATAAAGATATCGAAGGAGTCCAATTCACGGATAGATGGCAGTTGTCCGAGAAGCGGGTTAAAAACAGTGAAGTATCATGGTGGAGTGGGCAGGAGGTTGCAACCGGAATAGATGGTGAAGGTTCTGTACTGGAATCTCCATATTTGAAGTTGAGTCATGATAGTAAAAGAACTGAACTTGAGTTCGATCACTGGTATAGGTTTGGCAGAAATCCTGAAGGATACGGAGATGGTGGGATTATCGAACTCTGGGATGATGAAAATAAAGAGTGGAATATCATACATCCAGAGAGGAGCTACCCTGTAAATCTCTCTGAAAATTACTATAATCCTTTGAGTGGAAAAACAGCCTTTGGTGGTTCAAGCAGAGGATGGGTCCGTTCTTCTTTCGATCTATCAAATTATGCTGGAGAGATAATCAAGATCAGATTCCATGTGGGTTGGGATATAGGAAGATATCAACCAACGGAAGGATGGTTTATAGATAATATACAAATCGGTCAGCCAGATGATTATGAGTTCGAATTGAGTAAGGAAGAGATCGAAGATTACGTAGGGCCAGGGGATGAGTTCACTTCCAATTTCTCTATAACGAACACTGGTCTAAAAAGAGATACTTACAGGTTGGAATCAGATTTGGATTGGCCAACACAGATACATGTTAAAGATAATGAGGTAGAAATAGAACCCACCTCTACACGGAATATAAAGATCGATGTCGAAGTACCTATAAAGATATTTAATAAGGGTATCGAAGATGGTTCTATAAACATAAGATCAGAGAACTGTGAAGACCTGTATAAGGAGATAGAATTAAAATTAAGAAAACAGACTCCTATCCTTCTGGTAGATGATGATGGGGGACTCGACATCCAGGAGAAGTACAAGGAACCCCTGAATTCTACTGGTTATGATTACTCGATATGGAGTATAGAGGAATCTGGTGTTCCGAAATTTGAGACTATTGAGGATTTTGAGATCATAGTATGGACAACTGGGAATTCAGTCGGCAGTCATGGGACTAGGGGGCGACATAATCGAACGTTGATAGAAGAGGAAAGAGAATTGATAGCCGAATATTTGGAATCTGGAGGATATCTCTATCTGTCCAGCAGTGGTGCCGCCAGGGATGCAGAGGAAAACGGATGGGAGGAATGGCATGAGAAGTATCTGAATTCGACCATGAAATATTATAGGTACGGAGATTCACTTAATATCGATGAAAGATATCGTGACCCGATAATGCATGAATTGAATTTTTACGTTTATAAGTTTAACAGCGATAAAGAAGTGACCAGGATGTGGAACTATCTAGAAGTGAAAGATAAAAACAGATCAGCCTTCAGGACTCACGGTTCCTACGTAAATGGAGACGTTGGAGTAAAGATAGATACTGGAAATTATAAGCTTGTGTACACGAGCTTTGAGTTTGGAGGCATTTATGGAAAGAAAAACAAGGTGATGTCTAGAATAATTCAGTGGTTCTATGAATATCCAACCTATCCAAAGTTGAAGTATCCAGAACATCTTGAAGATGAACTAGATTACAATACATGGCTTTCTGTACATATTTTTGAAGGTGAGTCGGAGTTCGTCAATGTTTCTTTCTATGATGCTGAAGAGGATTCACTGATAGGCGAGAAAACTCATGTACCTACAGGTTCAAATACGTCTATATTTTGGAATAGATTGGATCCAGATACGGGTTATAGATGGTACGTAGAGATAGAGGATGATGGGAAAGTTAGAAGGTCCAATGAATGGTATTTCAGTACAAAAGAGGATAGATTAGATCCGATAGCTAGATTTCATCTGAGCGATGATATCTCTGTAGGTGAAGAAAAGAAATTAGACGGTTCTCTATCATCTGACAACTGTAGGATAGATGAGTACAAATGGACTATCGAGCATGATGGAGAGGAGATCGTCTATTTCAAAGAGGATGTTATGTATGAATTCAGCGAGATGGGTAATTACACAGTGAGATTAAAAGTGATAGATGCGGCAGGTCTGTCTCACAGTAAAGAGGTCAGCTTTGAAGTAAAAGATATAGAACCACCGGTACTTGATATCGGAAAAGACAGAACGATCGAGGTGGGGGATGAATTGAGTCTTGGGACCTCTAGATGTTACGATGAAACAGGTATAATCGTTTATGATTGGAGCTTTGGAGATGGGAACAGATCTTATGGCCCCAATGTCACACATATATACCAGGAGCCAGGAACTTATGAGGTAACGTTGACTGCTGTAGATGATTACGGTAATAAAAATATTGATAAGATCACAGTAGATGTTAGCGCTAAACCGGATTCAGTTGATAAAAATAATGATGAAATAAATGTGGATCAGGAATGGTTTTTTGCACCTATAGTCATAGGTATTCTGGTAGCTGTCTTATTAAGTAGGAGATATCGAAAGTGAAACAGTTTTAACGGATATCAACAGTTGATCTTGTTCATCTATTCGGGTTAGGAGTTTTAACTACCAGTACTTTGGTATCATCATCGGACTCGTTCTTGACAGTGTGGGGTATGTCTTTTGGACTGAGAACTATATTTCCACCTGATACAGCCTTCTCTTCATCACCTACTTTGATCGTAGGTTTCCCTTCTATCACATAGAAGAAAACGTCCACTGGTGTGGTGTGAACTGGTAAACCCTGTCCTGGTTGAAAGGCAAGCAAAACCACTTCTACATCATCTTCTTGTATCACTTTGTTCGGTTTGAACTCATCCTTAGCCTCATATCCTTCCGTATCTATAATTTCCATTCTTGTCACCTCTTTTTTCTTATCTTTTGCTGACATATTTCGTCTCCACTCAGGATGGAACTTTTTTGTTCAAAGTCTATTTTCTCTCCGAGAACATCCTTCATTATGTCCTTGTGGATGCCACATATGTATCTTGCAAAAGACTTCGATACATCTGAAAATATGCAGTTCCTATATTCGATGAGATAGCCATCATCCTCTTTCTGGTAAGAGCTGAAGAAACCCAGGTCATTGAAGTTATCCACCATCTTTTGTAACTGGGTTTCTATATCTTCGTTTTCACCCTCTGGTTTCAGATAATCTTCAAGATCATCTCCGACCTTCTTCATAAGGTTCTCCATCTCTTCTTCTGATAATTCCTCTTCAAGTCTTTCTATCAGGATGTTAAGCAATAAACTTGTCTCCTTTGGAAACAGTTCCAAACCTTTCTCAGTCAGTTTATAGTATTTTTTAGGTCTGCCCTTTGAAGCTTTTTCAAAATGATGTTCTATCAGATTTTTATTTTCCAACTTCTGGAGATGTCTTCTCACTGCACTCTCGTTTATACCCAATTTATCTTTAAGCTGTAATGCAGTCAAATTATTTCCAAGGAGGTGATTGAGGATATCTGTTCTAGTGTTTTTCGAAGGCATCTTTATTTTCGCTATCATATTTCTCATCATATGTGTAATAGGGGACAACCTTTATATACTTTACCCACTTTATAGTGATTTAAGTGATAATATGCCTGAAAAAATGTACGACCCGAATACGAAAAGGAAGAAAGACTCTCGTGAGAAAGTCGAAGAGATGAAAGGTAGATGTAACAATCACAGGTCTTGCTACTGATATGGAGGAAGGCAGATGACGGAAGAGGGGGTAATAAAAGTAGATGTGATCGGGGAGACATGTCCAGTCCCATTGGTCGAAACAAGGAAGGCTCTGAGAAGAGTAAATCAAGGTGATATAATAGAGGTTATTGGGGATCATCCAGCATCAAAAGATGAGATCCCGATGGCGATCAAAGAACTTGGTTTGAAACTGTTGTCTGTCGAAGATACAGATGATGGATGGAGAATCAAGATAAAGAATACAAGGGAGTGATACGTATGCCTGAAAAAGCCACTATCATAGTCCATAGTGGTGAGATGGATAAGGTCTACAGTGCTTTGATAATCGGTAATGGAGCACTTTCCATGGGTATGGATGTATCCATGTACTTCACATTCTGGGGGTTGGAACGTTTGAAGAAAGGAAAGTTGGACAAAGGACCCCTATCTAAGATGAATTTCTTAGGGTTGGGCAAATGGTGGATGAAGAGGAAGATGAAGAAGAAAAACGTCCGTTCCCTGGATAAGATGCTCGAAGATTTCCATGAATTGGGAGGAAAGATATTGGCATGTGATATGACCATGGATATAATGGGCGTTGATAAGGAAGATCTGAGGGACGATGTTATAACTGAATACTGTGCCGTTGGCACGTATGTGAAAGAGGCTAAAGAGTCAGATGTGACTCTGTTTATTTAAAGAGGTGTTATGATGAGTGAAGAAACGATATATTTGGATAACTCTGCATCGACAAGATTGGATGAAAGAGTTTTAGAAGCTATGAAACCTTTTTACTTTGATACTTACGCAGTTGCAACATCAGAGTTCGCTTACTCGATGGGTATCGATGCGAAAGAAGCATTGGATGATGCACGTGGTACTATAGCAGAAGAGATAGGAGCAGGTAAAGATGAGATCATATTTACATCAGGAAGTACAGAATCTAGTAATTTAGCCTTGAAAGGTACTGCTGAAAAGTTGAAAGACAAAGGAAATCACATAATCGTGTCTAAGATAGAAGATTTCCCTGTATTGAACAGTGCTAAATCTTTGGAGAAGAAAGGATTTGATTTGACTTATCTGGATGTTGATGAAGAAGGTTTCGTCGATCTAGATGAACTTAAAGAATCTATCACAGATGATACTATTTTAGTTTCGATACAGCATGGAAACCAAGAGATTGGCACAGTACAGCCGATTGAAGAAATTGCAGAGATTTGTGAAGAAAATGATATAGTATTTCATACAGATGCAACTCATACTTTTACGAAGATACCTATTGATATTGAGCAGGTACCGATCGATCTGATCACGATGTCAGCCCATACGATACACGGACCTAGGGGGATCGGAGCACTTTACATAAGAAACAGGAACCAAATCAAGAAACAGATCGACGGTGGTTTTCAGGAGAACGACTTGAGAGCTGGAGTAGAGAATATTCCTGGTGCGGTGGGTTTTGCTAAGGCCGTTGAATTGGTGGATGAAGAAGAGGTAACTAGGATCAAAAAGATGAGGGATACATTGATAGATAGATTACTCGAAGAAGTCCCGGATTCAACTTTGAATGGTTCGAGGGAAAATAGGATACCACAGAATGCTAACATAACGTTCCATTATGTAGAAGGGGAATCGATAACTTTGCATCTAGATATGAGAGGGATCGCTGTAAGCACAGGTTCAGCGTGTTTCAGCAAATCTTTGGAAGCTAGTCATGTGATAATGGGAATAGGAGGGAATCATGAGAGAGCACACGGTTCGATCAGGTTCACTTTTGGTAGATTCAACGATATGGACGATGTTGATGCTGTTGTAGATGCTGTATCTGATGTGATCGCTCGATTAAGAGAGATCAGTCCTTTGAATAAAGAAGATGAGGAGGTGTAAACATGAGTTTACCGTATAGCGATAAAGTTATAGAATATTTTAAAAATCCAAAAAATGTAGGAGATATAGAAGATCCAGACGGATATGCGAAAGAAGGAAGTCCTGCCTGTGGAGATATGGTGGAACTGTTCCTGAAAGTTGATGAGGATACACAGGAGATAACCGATATCAAGTTCAAGTCTTACGGCTGTGCCTCTAACATAGCTACAGGTTCGATAATCACTGAGATGTCTAAAGGTAAGACGTTAGATTATGCAAAAAATATAACCTGGCAGGAAGCAGCTGATGAACTTGGTGGTTTACCTAACGTGAAGTCTCACTGTTCAGTTCTTGCAGTTGAAGCATTACAGGAAGCTATAAGAGATTATGAAGAGAAACACGGTATGGTCGAGGAGAGAGAAGATACTACCGAAGAGTTAGTAGAAAAAAGATTGAGACATGTGATGAATCCTTTAACAGGTTTAGATGTGGTAAAAACAGACCTGATAACCGATATCAAAGTCGAAGATGGTGTGATCACCATAGAAGTTGATCTTGAAAAGGATCATCAGTTCGCCAACGCAGTTGAAGAAGATATTAGAGAAAAACTGGAGCATAGATGGGATGTTGAGGAGATCAATATCAACTTTAAAAGCTGATGTCCGTCATTGATAAATGATTTAAAAGAAGAAAGAAATAGATGTTTAGGTAATCTGAACTGGAGGTTAAAGACATGCAAAACGTAGAAATAGATCAGGATACATGCATCGGATGCGGAATGTGTGAAACTACCTGTCCACAAGTTTTTAAATTAGGTGAAATGGTCACGTCTACAATAGTGGAAGAACACAGGATCGATGTTGAGTATAAAGGCGAAGTCCCAGATGATATCGAATGTACAACAGATGCTGAAAATAATTGTCCTGTGGGTGCAATAACTGTATCATAAGAGGTGAAAAAGATGGTTAAGGTAACTATAGATCGAGATGCGTGCATCGCATGTGGGATGTGTTACAATACTTGTCCAGAAGTGTACCAGGATGACGGTTCTGGAACTGCACAGATAATAGAGGAATATCGAGAGACACCCAGTGAGGGATATGTTCCAGATGATATCGACTGTACCCAGGATGGAGCTGACTCGTGTCCAGTAGATGCGATAAAGCTAGAGTAAAAAAACCTATTTTTTTGATTATATTTTGAACCCTCATCTTTTTTTATCACCCAAATTAAAAAAAAGATTTATATGTCAATGAAAAATATTGTTTTGGACGTTAATATATGGTTAGATGTCCTCAGTGTGGGAAAGAATTCGATATAGATGTTGGTGATAGGGAGGATAAAAATTGTCCTAACTGTGGGGAGGATTTACTCAAGGTATTACCCGGTTTTCCTAATAGAAAAGGAACTGGGACTAGAAATACGATAAAAATAGCGTGGGATATACTAAAATCCAATTTAAAGAAAATAGTTATTTTTCTGATTCTTCCTACCATTGTACTTACCATAGTCAATGGAATCGCATTCTGGGAGGTTTTAATACCTATATTTTCTGATTTAGCTCCAAATACATCTAGTTATCATGCAAGACCAGAGCATTCAGATTATCAGTTGATAAAAGTGTTGGCAGTTGGTGGTGGAGTTTCTTTTTTGTATTGGATTATTCAGCACACATTCATGGGAGGCATCATCGAGATGTCTCGTGATTCTTATGTTGGTAAGATTGTGAATCCAAAAAAAGGTTTAAAAGTCATTAAACAAAGATTTTTTGATCTTCTAGGAACATCTTTTCTGATATCTTTGTTCTTGATGAGTGGATTTTTTGTATCTATTTTGATCGGGACCGAGTTCTG
>CAYSTL010000048.1:0-12447 GCA_964433785.1 uncultured Thermoplasmata archaeon | reverse complement strand
TGTCTATGTAAACACTCCGATCCTAAATGTGCTCATGAAATAGCTCCGGTCATAGCACCGATAGTATCTTTATCGCCACGGACCATAACAGCATTCATCAGCGCCTCTTCATATGATCTCGGATCTCTAAGGAAGCTGAATATGGCATAAGGTACAGACTCATTTATAAGAACAGATGTACCTAACTCTTTGGCCACTTCTTCTTTATTTTCATCTGATCCTATATATTTTCTGATATCTTCTAGGGATCGTCTGAATTCTTGAGTTCTTGCTTCTTCATCAATCTTCCCAGCGAATCTCTTCGGTGATATCTCTTCATATAAGGAGGCTTCTCCGATGGCGATGGAAAGTAATGCTGCACCATCTTTCCCCAAAGGATGGGCGTGTGTTATTTCAGCAGTCTTTACAGCCTTTTCATATCGTTCATCATCTTCTGAAAAGAAAATTCCTACAGGAGCGATCCTCATCGCTGATCCATTACCTTTTGATCCTTCTCCTCCAAAAAGTGATTTAGCTGTTTCTACATATCCCTGATCTTCTTCTGATACAATATTGAAGATCTTGGGAGGACCCTGACCGTAACCTCTCCATGATTCTTCTTCATAGTTTTCTTTGAAAGTATCTCCCATATGTTCTTGATCGATCTCTCCATCGTTATCTATCAAAGATTCTGCTATCCCGATGGCCATAGCTGTATCGTCAGTGTATCGTAATTCATCGATCTCTTCTAATTTAGAATACAATCTTTCTTTCGAATCATATCTGAAAGCTAACTCGCCTATCGCATCCCCTAATGCACTACCTATCAAGCAGCCTTTGAACTGACTTTTCGAAGGAGACATATCTATCGATATTTATAACGATATTAAAGAATAATAATCTTTTGTACAGATAAATTTTAAACTAAAAAGATATTATATATGGATATCAACTAGTGGATAAAACATGGATAAAGAATGGTTCCAAGACCAGGAGTTCTGGGAAGAGTACAGATCTGTATTATTTCATGAACACAGATTGAAGACAACACCTCAGCAGGTGAAAAGATTGATCGATCTCCTTGAGTTAAGAAAAGGAGACAAGATATTGGATCTGTGCTGTGGAGTGGGAAGGCACTCGATAGAATTCGCCAAAAGAGGTTATGATGTTACGGGTGTAGATATCTCAGAATACTATATCCAAGAGGGCAGAGGAAAAGCATCCAATGCGGGCGTATCAGTAGAATTTGTCCAGGAAGATATGAGAAAGTTCAAGAGAGAAGAAGAGTACGATGCAGCGATGATATTCTTCACTTCTTTCGGTTATTTTGTTGATGATGAAGATAACTTCAAGGTCATAGAGAATGTCTATTCCTCGTTAAAACCAGGTGGTACGTTTCTAATCGATATCATGGGTAAAGAGGTATGGGCTAGGGTTTTCAGTGAAAGAGACTGGGCAAGGATGGAGAATGGTTTTTTCCTGGAAGAAAGGGAAGTGAAAGGAGATTGGGACCTTATAGAGAGTAATTGGATCCTCATACAGGATGGAGAAGTTCACGAACATCCTTTCATCACTAAACTATACTCTGCTAAAGAGATGAGAGAGATGTTGAAAAAGGCCGGGTTTAGATTCGTAGATATCTATGGTGATTTAGAAAGGTCCGAGTACGATGAAAAATCCGATAGATTGATCGTCATCGGACACAAATAGAATTCATTTTTTGATTTTATCTATTTCATTTCTTAGATCTTTAACAAATTCTTCAAACTCACCTTTCTCATACTTATTAGATTTGTCATTGTAATCGATAGGTTGTCCAGAGAAAGGATCGTCTCTATATCTAGGATATAGGTGTAGATGAAAATGTGGTAATGTATTTCCATGGATCTCATAGTTTATCTTGACAGCGTCAGTCACCTTCTTGAGTGCCTCAGCGTATATCTGAACTTCCTTCATGAACCCCATCAACTGCTCATCTGAAAGATCGTACAGTTCTATCGCATGGAATTTAGCTGTCACGTGACAGGCTCCTTTTATACATTCGACAGGTTCAGCATTGAGCCATGTGTATTCTGCTTCATAAAGATCTTCCATACTCTCTGGCATCTCTTCATCATTGCAGACGGGACAATTTTCTTTCTTTGATTGTTCCTTCCATTTTTCAAAATCTGTATGGAAACTCATATCTACACTTTGACCCATACCTCATATTAAATTCTATCGAAATCTGATACAAATATATGAGAGATCAATGATGATACCTCTGATAAAGATTTAATACTATTTTCTATCTCAGGTGTTTCATTGAATACCATGTCTAAAAAATCAGATCATTTCGATATCCCATATGCTCCCGATATAGATGGACTTAAATTTAGAAAATATAGGGATGAAGAAGACTTCCCCAAGATGTTAAGAGTATTGAATCAAAGCAACGAAGCAGATGATATAGAGGATGTTAAATCCTTAGAAGATATAAAAAGAGATTATTCTCATCTTACCAACTGCGACATATACGAAGATGTACTTTTAGTAGAGATCGAAGATGAAGTCATAGGATACAGCAGAGCTTGGTGGAACAAATTACAGACAGATAAACGTGAATATCGATACATAGTTTTCCTTTTACCCGAGTGGAGAGATACAGGCATGATGGGGACCATGGTCAAATACAATGAAAAAAGAATCCGAGAGATCGCTGAAGATCATCCTGATGAAACTGAAAAGGAATTCTGTGTTTACTGTTCAGAGGGTCAAAATGAATTAATGAAAATACTTGAAAAGTTAGATTATGATGTTGTCAGATACTTCTTCGAGATGGTTAGACCGGATCTAGAAGATATACCTGAATATGAGCTGCCGAACTGTATCGATATAAAAGAACCCAAAGAAGAACATTATAGAAAGATATGGGAGGCTGCTAAAGAAGCTTTCAAAGACGAGTGGAATGAACCTGAGTGGCAGGAAGAATGGTATGAAGAATGGCTGGAAAGTCCATATTTCCAACCTGAACTTTGGAAGATCGCCTGGGAAGAGGATGAAGTTGTGGGTCAAGTTAGAAGTTATATCGACAACAAAGAAAATGAAAAATATAACAGAAAGAGAGGTTACACTGAAAATATCTGTGTGGGAAGACCCTGGAGAGGACAAGGGATCGCTAAAGCACTCATCGCTAAAAGTCTAGAAAAATTAAAAGAATCGGGTATGGATGAAGCTGCTTTAGGTGTAGATGCTGAAAATCCAAGTGGTGCTTTAAACCTTTACAAAAAACTTGGATTCAAGAGAGATAAAACTGTCAAGAATTATCGGAAAGGTTTTGATTAAATGTTATTTCAGTATATGTCTTAGTGATAAATATCATTCTATATATGTTGTTAATTCATCTATAAACTCATCCATCTTCTCTTTATAATTATCCTTTTTGATCTCTTTCTCTGTGATAGATAATGTTGAGATAGAATCCATGCCTACAGTCTTAGCCATAGTACTGTACAATTTTCTCGTTTCACCCGATTTGGATGTACTAAAAAATGCTACATTATCAATCTTCCTCTGATATTTCTCCAACATCGTCCTGGTAGCCGGTGGGACATCACCAGCCCAAACAGGAGTCCCAACGATCACTATATTATATTCCTGGGGTTTGTATTTCAATTTCTGTATACTTGTCGTTCTCTTTTTGATAGAATCTCTCCCTGACCTTATCCAACCTATTATACCTCTTCTTTTCTTTTCATCCTTTATCTTTTCTACATCTGCATCTATCTTCGATGCTAACTCCTTACCTATCTTTTCCGTATGTCCTGACCTGGAAAAATATATGACTAGGGCCTTCATCAATAAATATAATTGTATTTGATGATATTAAAACTTTTTATACGATACCTTTTTTTATCCTGCTTGATTTTATATTCATAAATTTTTCATCGCTATCTTCCCATTTATCTACAGCCCTTTCCAAACTCTTAAAAGCGCGATATTCCATCTTCTTGATCAGCCTTAAACTCTTGTATCCCTTTTTCCTCATCTCTGGTGTCCACCCTTTTCTCCTATTGAACTTTCCATCAGTTATGCTTCTGTTTTTATCTCCGTTATTATCAAAAGGTAAAGGAAAATATTTTCTGTGATCCCATATAATTTTTTCAAGATCCCCATAAAATTCTGCAGCCTCTTCTAAATCCTTATCAACAACCTTATCTGAGATCCTTTTTAAGAACAGAAAAGCGCTTTTCCTAGCATCGTGCAAGTTGCTGTACATCAATCCATTGATCATCCCGTAATCTCTGTATGTCTCTTTATCCATATTTGAAAAAACATCCTCATCCGAAATCCCTTTTAACCAAGCATTATAAGCTGAAAAACCATTCGCATACTCATCGAAAAGTCGTCTTAATCTAAATTTTTTCAAGCTGAAACTCAGGGATCTCCATACACTATCGACTATTTCAGTTTCAAATTCATTTTTTCTCAGAGTGAATATTATATTTGGGAATCTTTTTGCAACAGGATATCTATACTTTTTTTCCAAAGATTCTTTTTCATTATAATCCCTCACTAAAAGATCATCTCCATCATAGCCGGTTATCACTCCCCAGTCATTTCCCTCTAACAGATTCAAACCTATGACTGGTCTACCAGAGTCTATTTCATCCTTTATGATCTGGAAGAATTCGTGCTTAGGTGTGGATATCGATCCGTCTTTGTTTAAAATCCTGTATTTCTCCAAATAATATCCTAAAAAGCTCGCTGATTCATTCCTAGAAAACATGTCTATACTCGAAGCAGACCACTCATCCACATTGAATTGTATTCTGAAAGCGGCTCCAGACATGCCCATCAATTCTACATAATCAGTATTCTCTCCAAGATAATTTAGAACAGCCTCTAGAGCACCTATGAAAGTGCATCTTTTATCCATTTTTAACTCTGGTATCTCATCTAAAATACTTCTCTGCTTATCGATTAAATTAATCACCCCTTAGACCCGACGTTATATATGAATAACCTACCTTATTAACATTTCTATTAGAGAGGTAGGTGCGGTAATACCATCTTTCTATTCTTTAAAATCAGTCCTCCTCGTAGTTTTCAGTATGCTTACATTCAGGGTAATTTGAACAACCCCAAAACTTGCCGTACTTACCTTCCCTTAAAACCATCTCTTCCCCACATTCCGGGCATACTTTCTTCTCCTCGTCCTTCAATTCCTGAGCCAAAAAGTGATCTTCTATAGCCAGTTGAGATAATTCATCCGCTTTTATGTTGTTCTCACGGTAAACATGTTCAATTTTGACTTCCTTAGAACGTTCATTGAATGATCTCATCAGGTCAGTGACCTCTTTATGAAGGTCTTTAAGATTATCAGACTTGACCGACCACTCTCCATTTACCTGTTTGACAACCAATTGAGAATCAGACTTGACATCGATCTTGTCGAAATCCAAATCCGAATCCTTGATCCACTCGAGTGCTTTTATTAAAGCCATATATTCAGCATAATTGTTCGTTACGCGGTCCTCTAACAATATGCCGTAATCTTCCCTTACTGTTTTGGAATCTTTCTTAACAACATATCCGTAGGAACCGACTCCTCCGTCTTTTCCTCGATAAGCTCCGTCAGTTTGAACTTTGATAGTATCCATCTTATTAAACTCCGGTATATGATATATCATACATCAAAACATATTGGTATAATAATTTACTGAAAAAATCTTGTGTTAATTTTATATTGGACTCAACGATTAGGAGTGACAAGTGAGAGTGATGAATGAAAGAAAACTATTCGAAACGAGCCCAAACTGGTATTCAGAGGAAGAGGAATTTACAAAACCTTCAACCATGTCAGCTGATTTGAACATCTCAGATGCGATAATATGTTTTGAAAGCAAATTCTATGATCTCTTAGTTGATGAATTAGAGCTGGAAAAAGAAGCTGAGGGCTTACCTGCGCTGATCGAAGGGAAGATAGGTGATGATGTAGGTGTGTTCAGATCTTACTTCGGTTCGCCCGCTGCTGCTATGTTGTTAGAAGCTCTAGCAACATCTGGTATAGAAAGATGTTTGATGCTTGGTGAAGCAGGCTCAATAGCACCAAATTGTAGTATAGGCGACGTGATAATCCCTACCTGGGGTATAAGAGAAGAGGGGACATCTTATCATTATTATCCGCCGGATCACGATGTTTCGCCCACGAAAGAGATAGTGAATAAAATCAAAGACCGAATAGATAATGATGTGAAAGAAGGTGGAGTTTGGACTATAGATGCTGGTTTCAGAGAGACAAAGGGAAAGATCAACAACTACGCCCACAGGGGAGTTCTCTGCGTTGAGATGGAGTGTACTGCTTTGATGGCTGTGGCAGAGTACAGAGATATCGATTTCGCTTCTGTTTTAGTTATTACTGATGAAGTATTCAGCGATGACTGGATAAGGGATTTTAAAGGTGAAAAAGTCGTTGAGAGTAAAGAGAAAATAGTCAAAGGTGTGAAAGAATTCTATGAAAAATAAATAAGGCATCTATATAAAAACGATATTTTAGATAAGTATAAAAAGAATTTTCTATCTTTTTCATTTGGGGGAGAAAAAATGAACGAATACAGAACAATATATCTGCTTTTGATCGTTTTTCTAGTTATCTTATCATTGGTTTCGATCAGTGGGGGTGTTTCCGCACACAGTCCTTCAGATATGGAACTCAGTTATGATAGAGAAAACTATGAACTTACAGTTACTGTAAGTCATTCTGTTGGAAATAAGAACACACATTACATCGAAGAGGTTATAATAGAAAAAAATGGAGAAGAATACGAAAGAGAGACATACAGCAGTCAACCAGACAATTCAGAGTTCACATACACATACAGTGTAGATGCGTCAGAGGGAGATACGATAAATGTAAAAGCGAACTGTAATCAGGGTGGAGATATAGTAAGAGCGATAGAGTTAACTGAAGAAGGTGTTAAAGAAAAGGATGATACTCCGTTCATACCTTTATCTTTAGTAATACTGTTTGCGGTTATCACAACATTGATTTACAAAAAGAAGTGAAATGTAAAAAATTATTTATGAAAGAAATAACATCATTATAATCCGGGTGAAAGAAATATGGCAAGACGTAATGTAGAATTGATAGAAGAAGCTGGAATAGATGTGGACAAACTGATCAAGAAACTGGTAGACGCAGCAGCGGCTGAGTTCACCACATACTATTATTACACTCTTTTGAGGACTCATCTAACTGGTTTAGAAGGGGAGAGTGTCAAGGAGATCGCTGAAGATGCAAGATTAGAAGACAGGAATCATTTTGAAGCTCTCATGCCTCGGATATACGAGCTTGGAGGAGATCTTCCGCATGATATCAGAGACTTTGCAGACAGAGCCGCATGCATGGATGCTAAACTACCAGAAGAAGAGACTGTAGAGAATCTTTTAGAAGTCTTACTCGACGCTGAGAGATGTGCAGTTCAGGTATATACAGACATCTGTCAGTACACACAAGGTAAGGACCCAAGGACCTACGAATTATCAGCAGCTATTCTTCACGAAGAAACAGAACATGAAGCTTGGTTCGAGGAACTGTTGACCGGTAACGCTTCTGGACACTTCAGAAGGAGTGAACCTGGGATCAGCCCATACGTATCAAAATTCATACAGAATAAGTGATACTGAACAGATACTTTTAACCCTATTCTCTTAATATTTTTATTTTATTTAATTTCTAGTTATACTATGGACAACTTTTTTAAAACCACCCTTTTCATAACCCAACCGGTATCATGACAGAAGAAGAATCTGACGAAGAGATGGATCCAAAAGAACGAGCAAAGGAATTCAGAGAAAAGATGAAAGAAAAACTAGAGGAAAGAGAAAAAAGTAGATCCGATTCAAGAAGAGCACCAGAAGGTAGATCCGGTGGAGGTAACCCGTTCGCTCAGATGATGGGCGGTATGATGGGAGGTTCTTCCAGATCTCGAGGTAACAGTGAAGTCGCTTCTGAACTCAAGAATATCACACAAGAACTAAGAGATATCAAGACAGAATTACAGGACATCAAATCTGAGATGGAATAACTCCTGTTTCAAAACTCTTTTTTCATTTATATTCATGACATTCTGGACAGTAGTAACTATCCATCTCCTCTTTGTAAACTAGCTCAGTACCGCACATGTCACAGGTCTTTTTACCCTTGATCTTATTTAAAATAGATTTCTTACCCTTCTCCCTCTCATCACCGACTTCAACTTTATCTATTCCATCAACACTTACTTCTTCCGCACTTGCTTTCTCTTTTTGAGTTTCAACTTTTTCTGTTTCTCGTTCAACTTTCTGTTTAGAACCTCTAGACCATATAAATATATAGAAAATAACAACTGCAAAAACAAAACTGATGAAACAACTTCTAAGGAATAGAGCTTCAAAATACATATCCATAATGATAAATGTCGGGAAGAACAAAATTATAGTAAGAAATATTATCACAAATACTTCGAGAAATATAGATCTATCATCATCCATATTTTCCTTCCATTAAAGTATTATATTCTAGCTATTAAAGATTTTATGTTTTCTTATCCGATCGATTTAAAATATCACTTATAATCTCTACACTCCGGACAATAGTAACTTTCCATCTCTTCTCTGTATTCTAACTCAGTACCACATTTTTCACAGGTTTTTTTACTAAATATATTGGTGAAGATAGAAAATGGACCTTTGTCTTCTGCTTTCTCTCCTTTAGTTCCAAATATATTTGATCTGGTCCTGATCAGAACTAAGATATAGTAGACCCCAAAAACAGATATCAAACTCGTAAAACAGCTTTCGGTGAATCTCAAAGTTACCACGTATAGTAAGAAAAAGAAACCTAAAGCAACGCCGAAGAGTAAAAAGCTCACCAAAAGCAGGGCATCATCGATTATCATCTTTGTTCTAAAGGTATATTTTATTTATAAATACATTTCCTTTCCGATATATTGATTACACATCTTCATTTATATTCATGACACTCTGGACAATAATAACTATCCATCTCTTCTTTGTAAATCAATTCTGTCCCGCAGTTCTCACAGGTATTTTTACCCCTGATCTTATCCAGAAATGAAGACTTCTTTTTACTCTCTTCTTTTCCTATATCAACGTCCTTCCTCGCAACTTCTTCCTGACTCACCTTTTTATCGATATCCGAAGAACTAGACGATTCTTCAAAAACTGGTTCTTCATCTTCCTCTGTAAAGATATAATCAGAAGTCAAAATGAACAGGTATATCAAAACAAAACCACCTATCACGCTCAATAAACAGCTTTGAAAGAGTGCGGGTTCAAAAAAAGTAGTAGACAATCGGTAAATCAAAAAGAACAGAACAAGGGTAGTCACGACGAATATCATCACCCAATATCCAGTAGATTTTTCTATGTCTATCATTTTTTCGACAGATATCTAATGCATACTAATTATAAAAGATTTTATCTCTTCTATAATTAAAGATACTTTTCTTTCAGATCATCGATGAGAGAAATACTCTCTTTAGAAAACATAGTCAGATCTTTCTCCTTGGCACTAATATTGTAAAGTTCAAAGAAATGGAATGGATCATCGTATGAATCTATCAATTCATCTTTTAGGCCCGAATCTATTATCGTTTCAGCCATGAAAAAGCCTACAGGATGACCACTGAGCGGAAGAGACTCTTGTATCTCTTTACCATATTCATCTGGATCTTCCTCGTATTTCCTTATGTATTCATCCAGTTCTTTTATGTATTCTTCCGCATCCTTATAATTCTCTTCGTATTTCTTCTGATAATCCTCATCAAATATAGTTTCAGGGCCCGTTATCAAGTCTTTATTTATCTGATCGGCCATACCTTCCATATGGATCTGATTTAAAGCCCATATGATCTCTTTGTCCCTTATATTTGGATCAAAGCTAACGTTCAGATTCCTGTAAAAATGATGCATCTCGTGAGCTAAAAATGTAGAGAGGTCATCACCCAACTCATAAGCGAACTGCAGATCGAAGACTATGGGGATGTAACCTCTTGCGTCTTTCTGAAAGAACAAAAATGAAACAGGTGGATAAGGCTCTTCATCATCGAATGGAAGCCATTCAAAAGCAAGGTCCAAAGCATCATCATAATGATCTTGAGCGAATATATCTCCGAGGAAATCGTTCAATTTCCCACGATTGTTTTTAACCTCTCTGAAGTGCTCTATTATCCTCTCCTCCTCTTCAATCATATCTACTGATTCATCCTCTCCTGATCCATAAGCTTCATTGAAAATCCTTTTGAAAAATCCTTCTGAAAACTCTACTTGAGTCAATATTTCATAACCAGGTGTGCTGAACAATTCATTCCACTTCTCCTCACCAGGCTCATCTCCTTTTTCAAATATATCGACTATCTCCCAAAAGCGATGAACTCCTGATAGGTCTATCTTCTGTGACATGCTATATCCCTCTTTTGATCTAAGTTTGATACACCACAATCACATTTCTTAATAAATGGTTTGGTCCATTTTTCGATTTTCATGCTGTCTTGATGTTGGAACTAAAATCCCGGTAGATGGCTCCGTGATAGAAAAATTATAATAGAGTGAAATAACATTGTTATAAAAGATGATTAAAAAATACGTAAATACTATCGTTATCGTGACAATATCAGTACTCTTGTTAGGTCTGATGTTAGTTTTATTTTCAAAGGAGAAAGAAGGTGTAGAAACTAACGAACTCATAGGTTCGGAAAAACCATCGGATAAAGAATTGAAACAGATGCTGACATCCCAGCAGTACAAGGTCACTCAGAAGAAAGGTACTGAACCTGCCTTCAATAACAAATACTGGGATAATAAGGAAGAAGGGATATACGTTGATGTCGTTTCTGGAAGAATCCTTTTCAGTTCGACTGATAAATTCCAATCAGGCAGCGGTTGGCCCAGTTTCACTAAACCTGTAGAGTCAGATAACATCTACACCAAAAAAGAGAGTGGGATATTCGACACCAGAACAGAAGTCAGGAGTACCCATGCAGATTCGCATCTAGGTCATGTATTCGATGACGGACCAGCACCTACAGGAAAACGCTACTGTATGAACTCAGCTTCGCTCAGATTCATACCGAAGAATGAGATGGAAGAAGAGGGATATGAAGAATACCTGTCACTATTTGAAGAGTGATTTAAGCATAATTTCCCGGATATGCTCATCCCCATCTAGTGGCAACAAAATCGATGATCACACCGTATACAATACCGGCAAAGAAACTAGGCCAGTCTCTGAATTCGCTTGTGAACGTGATGGCTAACGTTACGAGTAGTCCTAGAAGAAGACCCCGTACGATGTAATTCTTATCTGAATCGATCAATTTTATATCATATGCCAGTCCGATCAAAAGACCCATCACTATGCGGTTGTACCACATAGCGAAAAGGAACATCTCATTTCCACTGAACCCGATCCTAGTCCCAACCCCTACTATGCATAATATTCCAAGTACTGCACCCGTTAATACTGAAAGGATTATCCTCCGCTTTTCCATATCTTATAATCAGTTGTATAAATATTAAATATTTTTCTAAGAACTCAATTCTAGATCATTTCTCTCTATGAAAAGTGCATATATAACCGTCAGAAAATAGTGTATATATTTAAATCTGATAACCCCCATTATCTCTTTTATGGGTGATAAAAATTCTATCTCGGTGGAAGGAGCATCAAAGATCTGTGAAGAAATCAGAAATAGAAAAAAAGTGAGGTTATTCAGCCAATGCTGGGGCTGCATGAAATATTCAAAGGGTGATCCCAAGAAGATGTGTTTCTACGACCCTCCGACAAACAGAGGATGTAAAAAGATTAACAAAGAATTCGATAGAAATACACAGTGATATTTGTAGATTAGTCTAGATCGAATCTATCATCACTAGATATGATATCAACAGCTTTTAAAGCACTTTTTTCTTTGTCTTTGATCTCTAACATCATATCGAAATCATATGGTCTAGATGTTTTTATGAATTTCCTAAAATCATCTTCATCGATCGATTCTGCATGTTTTCCCTCTTTTTCATCTGGTTCCTGTGAACTGTAATCGATCATAGGAAGACCATCCTTTTCATCCCATGTCTTTGAGACCAATTCCAAAGCCTCGCTTATCTCTTCTCCTGAATCGTTCACCTGATGATGAAAAGTATCGAATAGAACAGGGATCCCACACATATTATTGATATCTAGGCAGTCTTTCAGGGTGTAAGATGTATCATCGTTCTCTATTACCAACCTCTTTTTTATCTTTACATCTAGTTGTTCGTACCTTCTTACGAAACGGTCTTTACTTTTTTTCTTATCACCATAAACTCCACCAACATGAAGCTGTATTTTATGAGTGCTGTCAAGACCAAGTAAGTCCAAAACATCGGCATGATAATCTAATTCTGCGATACTTCTCTCTACAACATCATCCTTCGTTGAATTTA
>CAYSTL010000047.1:0-12514 GCA_964433785.1 uncultured Thermoplasmata archaeon | reverse complement strand
TAAATAACAAAAAAAGAAAAGGGTTTTATTTTAATAAGGAAGGCTGTCATGAGTTTCTAGATACTCCTCTTCAGCCTCATCTCTCAATTCTGTCCTTCTGATCTTACCTGATATGGTTTTAGGCAGTTCATCTACAAAGTCTATCTCTCTTGGATATTTGTATGGCGCTGTGACTTCTTTAACATAGTCCTGTAATTCTTTCTTCAAATCTTCAGAAGGCTCATAACCTTCGTTGAGGATCACATATGCTTTGACTATCTTTCCTCTGACTTCATGAGGTGCACCGATCACAGCATTCTCCTGTACCGACTCGTGTTCCTGTAAAGCACTCTCTACCTCAAAAGGACCTATCCTGTAACCTGATGCCTTGATAACGTCGTCTGCTCTACCTACAAACCAGAAGTATCCATCCTCGTCTTTATATGCTCTGTCACCGGTGTAATACCATTCTTTATAAAATACCTGAGAAGTCTTTTCATCATCCTTCCAATATTCTTTGAAAATTCCTGGTGGTTGTTCCGGTTTTACTTTAACTGCTATATGTCCTTCTTCACCTACAGGTACTTTTTCACCATTATCATCTATGATGTCCACGTCATGACCTGGAGTGGGCTTACCCATCGATCCAACCTTGATAGGCATAGTTGGATAGTTAGCCACCAAAGCAACACTTTCTGTCTGTCCGTAATAATCATAGATCCTCAAACCTGTATATTCTTCCCATTTATCTATAACGTCTGGATTCAAAGGTTCTCCGGCACTCAAACAGTGTCTCAAAGAACTCAAGTCGTAGCTCTCTACATCCTCATTTATCATCATCTTATAGATCGTTGGTGGTACACAGAAAGTTGTGATCTCATAATCCTGCAAGATCTTCAATGTTTTCGCGGGATCGAATTTACCAGTTATATTCTGCTGAACTACAGTCGCACCTACTATCCATTGTCCAAATAGTTTTCCCCAAGCTGTCTTTGCCCAGCCGTTATCTGCGATCGTCCAGTTCGTATCTTCAGGCTTTAGGTCCTGTACAAACTTAGCTGTCACCGTGTGTCCGATAGGATAAGAATGAGTATGCAAAACCATCTTCGGATAAGACGTAGTTCCAGATGTGAAGTAAATCAATAATGGATCATCACTCTTCGTTTTTTCGATCTCTTCTTGATCCAGTTCAGGAGATGCTCCTTCCATCAAAGTTCCATAACTCTTCCATCCCTCTTTTTCACCATCAACAAGAATAAAATTATCAAGAGATTCCACATCATCTCTTACTTTCTCAACTTTCTCATGGTTAGAAAAGTCAGTTACGATAGTACTTGCTTCTGATCGATTCACCCTGTATTCGATATCTTTTGGGGTCGACAGATTCGGTGTTGGTATCGGTATCACTCCTAGTTTTATCATACCTAAAACAGCAACATACCATTCTGGAACCCTATGAACCAAAACCATAGCCCTATCTCCTTTCTCTAGGCCCATATCTCTGAGCACATTAGCAAATTTATTCGACAACTCTTTCAGGTCCTGGAAGGTATGCCTTTGTGCATTCTCTCCAGAATTATCAATTGATATCAACGCTGTCTTATCAGGATATTCCTCCGCTCTTTCATCGATCTCATCAAATCCAAAGTTATAATATTCAGGAACATCCCATTCGAACTCTTCTCTAACCTTTTCATAATCATACATGTTATGGTCGTTACTCATATATTTCACGCAGATGGTAAATAGATTAAAAAGAAATAAATTTTTTCCCTCTTAAAAACATATATTTAGATAAGTATTATTCTATAATACAGTATCCAAAGGTTAGAAATTTAATTTTTTTCTCTTTACTCATATTGACTATATAGAAATCAACATCAACAACAGTCTTGACCTATTTGAACAAAGAAATGGTATTTCCTATTTTTTGCAAAATAATATTTATTAATGATGAGTTTATGTTGAAGACTGATAATATGAGTCAAAAGATCATAATCATAGGAAGCGGACCGGGAGGATATTACGCTGCTGTGATGGCAGCAAAGGAAGGTCTAGATGTTACTGTTATAGAGAAAGGTGAGATAGGTGGGGTTTGTACTAATAGAGGATGCATACCTTCAAAGGCTTTACTCTCTATAGCTGAAAAGATAGATGAGATCAAAGGGGCGAAAAGAGATGGTATAACCGCAGACATCAAAGATGTTGATTTCAGCAGAGTCATGGGGAAAAAGGATAGAGCCATCAAGATGTCCCGTAAAGGTATAGAACAGTTACTGGAAGAAAATGATGTGGAAGTTATAGAAGATGAAGCCACCCTGATAGATTCAAACAAAGTTGAATTATCTGATGGGGAGACCATAGAAGGTGACTACGTTATAGTCGCTACAGGTTCTAAACCGATCTCACTACCAAATATGGAGATAGATGAAGAAAATATACTATCGAGCAAAGGAGCTTTGAATCTGGAAGAGGTACCTGACTCACTGCTGGTGATAGGTGGCGGCTACATAGGATTAGAGATGGCTTTCATCTATTCATCACTAGGTTCTAAAGTAACGATAGTAGAATTACTAGACAGCTTGATACCTAACATGGATACGGATCTTCAAAATGTTGCTGAACAGATGATGAAAAGAAAAAGAGTAAAGATACATACAAAATCAAAGGTCACTGAACTAGGCCAAGGTGACACTATCACTGCAAAGATAGAAGGAGACACTGAAAAAGAGATAGACGTGGATAAGGTTCTCTTATCTGTAGGCAGAAGACCAACACCTCCAGAGACCGATCTAGATATCGTAGGAGATAACAACGAGATAATTACTGATGACATGATGAAAACAAAATTTGACGATCTGTATGCTATCGGTGATGTAACTGGTAAATCCATGCTTGCCCATTCAGCTTTCAAGCATGCAGAGATCGTGGTGAATGATATACTCGATAACGAGCAAGAAGGTTTTTCGAATTATGATGTTCCAGCAGGTGTTTACACCCACCCAGAATTAGCTAGCGTTGGCATGACAGAAGAGGAAGCAAAAGAGAACTATGATGATGTAAAAACAGGTGATTTCCCGATATCTGCAACAGGAAGAGGATCGTCTACTGGCGAGAGGATGGGTCTGGCAAAAGTTATTACTAAGGGAGACGGAGAAGTGATAGGTGTCCACCTTGCCTGCCCTGGAGCAACTGATATCATAATGGAAGCCGCTGTTGCTTTAGGTAAAAAAATGACTGCCGAAGAGCTGGCAGATATAATACATCCACACCCAACATATTCCGAGGCCATAAAGGATGCCGCAGAAAATACCTTCGGTGAGAGCATACACTCTCACTAAAATATTTTATATTTTTAATTCACAATAACCGATATTGTGATATAATCTCTTATTTATTAAATGTCACATAAATAACAAATAACACTTTAACCAATAATATAGAAATATCTAGTAAAAACTCTACATAAGACAAAGTTTTAATGGAAATTAATTTAATATACTATCCCTATAAGGAAGGTAGATAAGATGGGATCATCTGAAAAGTTCAACCCTTCAAAGATAGAATCAAAAGCTGTAAATTATTGGACCTCTAATTCGATCTATGAAAAAGTGAAGGAATCTAGGAGAGGTGGAAGAAACTATTTCTTGATAAGGTATCCTAACATCATAGATAACAATATCAAATTGACAGATATCTACAGAAATATATTAAATGATGTTTGGGCCAGATTCCAAAGCATGAGGAATTATAATGTGAAATCTTCAATCGGTTTAGACCCACTTAATCATTACCTGGAAGATAGAACATTGAAAAAAAATAGGATCGATGATCTAGACGAACTTTCTAGAGAAAATATAGATGTCGAAGAATTAACAGATCGGATAGATACTCTTGAAAAAAGGAACAAGAACGAGTTCACCAATTATGGTCTTTGGTTTTTAGATGAGGATATGTACTCAACAAATGAGAAAAGTTTTCTAGATTCGATATGGTGGACTTTTAAAGAGATATATAAAGATGATCTCATAGAAGAAAGAAATGAACCTTTATTATGGTGCCCAGAATGCAGCATGCCTATATCTGGAGTAGAAGTCGAACACGAAAAAGACGTGGTTGAAAAGGCTATAATCAAAGTTCCGATCCAGAAAGGGAAAAGACGATATTTCCTAGCCGAAGTGAGCAACAGCTGGACGATACCATCCAGCCCCTGTTTGTTAGTAAATCCAGAAACAGAGTACAGCGTTGTAAAATACAGGAAGAATGGAACATTAGAACAATCCGTCATGCTCGACGAAAAAGTTGAGGAGATCATGGAAAAAGGGGATGTGGAAGAATATGAAGTCACAAAGACAGTTCTAGGGAGTAAATTAGAAGATAGGAGTTATTTCTACCCATTGATGAACAAAGTACCATATCATAAGGATCTTCAAGGAGAGTACGTACACAAGATAATTTCTTCAGATAAAATAGATCCAGATGGGACCGGTATATTCTTTTTTACACCAGCTCATGATAAAAAGCATTGGAAAATCGCTGTAGAGAAAGATATCGACACATATACACCCATCGAATACACTGGAAAATACGATTCAGACCTTAGAAAAACAAAATACTCTGGCTTTCCAGCAACGAACAGCGATTCCATGATACTGAACGACCTTGAATCACAAGATAACATCTTCTTCAGAATAGTAGAAGACAAGAAAGTCAAGGTCTGTTCATACTGTTCGAACAGATTATTATGGATGCCAGGAGAAGAATTCTTCTTCAGATCCTCTGAGTTCGAAGATGATATAAAGAGGGAGTTAGAAAGGATCCACTGGATACCAAAACACAAAGATTTCATGAAAAAAGATGATCTGGAAATAGATGATTGGTACATATCTAGAAAAGGAATGATGGGGATACCAGTACCTTTATGGAGATGTGAGTGTGGTAATACGTTCATCCCTGAAGATAGATTAGATCTTTCTCAGATCACTGAATATAGTAAAAGAAAATATCCCTACTCATATATCATCGATGAATTGGACATCCAATGTGAGAAATGTGGTAAATATATGACAAGAGTAAATAAGGTATTCAATCCCTTGTTCACAAGCAGTGCATCTCCATGGGCGCAATTGGACTATCCTAAGGATCAATATGGCTATCAATCATGGTGGCCAGGAAAGATATTATCTTCCCCGATAGGATTAGATTACACGGATATATTTACTGCTAACATTTCACTATCCAATCATTTATTTGACGAAAGTAGCGTAGAAAGTATGTTCGTACATGGAGATATAGAAACAGAATTAGATAAAATACCATCTGATAAACTAGAGGAAATCGGTTACGATTCATTCAGATTAAAACTATTAGCAGAAAAACCACCATGGGATGATAGAGAACTAAATGAGGAAGATCTAGAGAAGGCTAGTAAACTCATCAAGGTGTTTTGGAATCTATATAACTTTACCGACGAGAACATGGAAAAACATGATTTTTCACCCGAAGAAATCACCCTGGATTATCTACAACAGGATATGCCTCGGGAAGATGAATGGCTACTTTCTAGGTTGGAATCTGTTAAAAAGGGAATGAAAAACGCGTTCATCGATTCAAGATTCGATAAGGCGATCTCTATTTTAGAGGAATTCCTTATAGATGATATCGCTCAATGGTACATCAGTGTAGGAAGAGCTAGAATAAAAAATGAGGAAGAAAAGAATAAACAGTCCCTGATGAAAGTACTTTACGAGATACTTCTAACAGTTTCTAAATTATCAACGCCACTCATACCACATACATCTGAAACTATATATCAAGATCTAAACGGAAAAGAGGTTTCAGTTTTCTCGAATAAATGGCCGACAACGGATAAGCTGCTTAGAAATAAAGATGTCGAGGAAGAAATGGATATAATCAGAAACATAGTCGATGAGATAATCGAATATAAAAAACAATCGGACCTGCCCCTTAAATGGCCATTAAAAAGGATTATTATAGATTGTCAAGAGGAAGGATACTATGAACTCATACTGAGATATGCTCACATGCTCATTAATAAAGGTAAGTTGAAAGATATAGACCTGGTCGAAGCTGAAGAGGAATGGCATGAGATGAAATTGACTGCCAACCCAAACAAGGATGCCATCGGTAAAACTTACCAGCAGTGGGAGAGTAGGATAGCTATTTTGTTAAATCAGAGACCACCTGAGGAGATAAGGATAGGTATCGAAAATGGCGAATACACCATAGGTATCGAAGGACAGATAGTAGAGATCACACCAGACATGGTGACATTTGATACTGAATTACCCGAAGGTTTCCATGAATTGGAATTTGATGGTTTCAAGGTTTACCTGGACCTAGAAATCACAGATAAGCTCTGGAACGAACAGATGACGAAGGAAATAATACTGAGATTGAAGAGTATGAGGAAAGAGTTTACACTAGATGAAAACGATGAAGTAGAAGTTTATATCGATGCCGACGATGATATAATAAGAGCTGTTGAAAGTAATAAAGAAAAAATCATTGCCGAACTAGATGTCAGGACCCTTCATCTTCAGGATGAAGAGATGGGCGATGCGGAGTACGTTTTGGAATGGGAGATCCATGATAAACCTGTTTATCTTGGAATGACTCCACTCTACAAGAGCAACGTGATGGAGATATTCAAATTGATACCTGGCATGGATGAAGAAACAGCAGAAACTCTGTACAATTCAGGCTATACTTCACTGGAAAAACTTGAAAAAGCTTCGGCTTCAGATATATCTGATATACCAGAGATAAAAAGAAGTTTAGCCAGAAGGATAGTACACGTGGTCAGAGAGGAGAAGGAAGACCTTAAACATGTTGGAGAAGAGATCGAGAAAGAGGAGATATCAGCTGAAGAACAGGGTGCAAAGATGAAAGAACCACATCGTGGACCCCAGATGGAAGCTGAAATTGAGGGGGTTGAAGAAGAAGCAGAAGCCCAGATGCCAGAAGGTATCACTAAAAGTACCACTTATCTTACGATCGACAAGGATACTGATAAGGCCTTCAGAGTATTCAAAAATGTCATCGAAACCGGTATGGAAGGGCTCTGTGTAACCCGAGATTATCCAGAAAAAGTCAAGAAAAAGTACGGGCTTGAGAATGTTTCCATGGTTTGGTTATCTAACGTTGACAGGGAAGACGTGATAAGACCGAAAAATCTGGAGAAATTCAGTCTAAAACTTGAAAAATTCTTGACTGAAGAAGGCGGAATAATATTACTCAATGGTCTTGAATATCTGATCACAAATAACGAATTCAGGACTGTCCTACATCTTATACAATCGATCAAAGACCAGGTCGCCATCAACGAGTCGATCCTTTTGATACCTGTTAACGCAACCACACTGGAAGAGCATCAGCTGGACTTACTAGAAAGTGAAGTCGATGAAGTATTAAATAACTACTGAATTATAACTATAAATTTTAGTAGTGAGAAATATGAGGATAGGTATTATAGGTGCTGGAGCATTGGGAACCTTTCTTGGAGGAGTTTTAGCCGATAATAATGAGGTATTGATCATAGGTAAGCATGAGAAGGATCTGGATGAAATCAAGATTACAGGGAAGACAAACCTCAAAGTCGACATAGATTACACCACGGACCACAGCAGGATCGAAGACATGGATTTAATAATAATATGCACAAAATCCTACGATACCAGAAATGCTATGGAAGATATAATCCCTCATGTTGATAGTTCTACATATGTTATGACCCTTCAGAATGGACTCGATAATGAAAAAATAATCTCAGAATACATCAACAAAGACAAGGTCATCGGTGGTATAACTGGCATAGGCGTTACTTATCTAAATCCCGGAGAAGTTAAACATGCTGGTGAGGGAGAAACAATCATCGGCAGATATAGAGAGAAAAATGATGAGAATATATACGAAATAAAAGATATTTTAGAAAGATCTGGATTGGATGTATCTGTATCTGATAAGATATACAGTCATATATGGAAAAAGGTGATCATCAATTCATCGATAAATCCGATTACTGCGTTGACCGGCTTAGAGAACGGTTATCTGGTTGAACAAGATCATCTAAATGAACTCCTGAAAAAGGTCTGCTTAGAGAGCAAAAAGGTGGCAGAAAAAGAAGTAGAATTGCCCATCGAAGATATGGTCAAAGAAACGGAAAAAATCGCCAGATTGACAGCAGAAAACAAATCTAGTATGCTCCAAGATATAGAAAATAAGAATAAGACTGAGATCGAATGTATAAACGGTGCTGTAGTGACCGTGGGTAAGAAATTGGGTATAGACACTCCATATAACCAAACGATGTACAGCTTGATAAAAGGGAAAGAAAGTAGTTATCTATAATCTATCACTGATCAATCCTTTCTCCGACCAAATAAACATCGGCATAATCCGTTATTTTTACCTTGACCCATTCTCCAATCAGGTCTTCTGATTCATCCTTTAATACCACTACTTTGTAGTTATCCATCCTTCCTTTCAGGGAATCTCCTTTCCCTTCCTCTAATACCAAGACCTCTTCTTTATTTCCCAAGAATTCCTCATTATTCTCTCTGCTTATTTGGAATCTTAAATCTGTCAGCTCTTTAGACCTATTTTTCTTTTCCAGAGACTGTACCTTATCATCCATCTCATACGCCTCTGTACCAGGTCTTGGACTGAACCTTGTCACGTTGACTATATCTGGCTTTATCTCTTTCAAAACCTCTACTGTTTTATCGAAATCATCTTTACTTTCGCCGGGAAACCCAACGATCACATCTGTCGATAATGATAAGTTCGAAAGCCCTTCTCTAAAATCTTCTACGATCGATATCCAATCTGAAACAGTATATCTTCTGTTCATCCTATCAAGAATTTCATCCGAACCTGACTGCAAAGGTAGATGAAGAAAATTGTAGATATGTTCGTCTTTCATCGCTTGGATGACTTCTCTCTCCACCGGTTTTACAGTATCTGGATTCATCATCCCTACTCTTATCCTATGATCTCCCTCAATAGATGTCAGTTCATCGAGTAATTCAGGTAAATCAGTATCTATATCTAGACCATAAGAAGCCGTATCCTGACAAGACAATCTGATCTCCTTTACAGAATTATCTAGAAGACTTTTAAACCTAGTTTTTATCTTTTTCAACGTGCGACTTCTTAGATCCCCTCTTGCTAATTTTGTTATGCAGTAAGTACAGTTTCCAAAACATCCTGTTGATATCGGTATCACACCTGTTGTAGACCGCCTATTGGACTCTGTCATATCCATACTGCCCGGCGAGATCAATTCAGCATCTGGACATCTTCTATTTATCTCTGGTCTATCGGTGGTGGTCAAGCAGCCAGTGACTATCAAATCAGAACATTTTTCCTTAAGCTCATCGATACGCCTCTTCATCCTCTCCTCGGTTTTTTTGATGACTACACAGGTACCTATTATGGCTAAATCTGCTTCTGAAGGATCTTGAACTCGTTCATGACCCTTTTGTTCATAGTTATCTGCTATCATCTCAGTTTCGCCCTGGTTCAGGGTACAACCATAAGATTCTACGTAGAACTTCATCTGCTACATAGTTTAATGGTCTATTATTTTAGTCTTTAGGTATTTATCGATCTATATCTTCTCTAATGGATTTTTTTTCGATGATCTTCTCCCTCCACAATCCCTTTTCAAAAAGAGCAAGAGCAAACATAGCTGCTATTATATTACTGATCACCATCCCCCACCATGCTCCCAGATAATTCCATCCTAGGTAGAAAGCCAATATATACACGAATGGGATCCTCAATAACCACAATCTTGTTAGGCTCAAGGCCATTTGCTGTGTGGTATGTCCTGAGCCATCAAATACTGCAGCAACACCAGAAAACATCGCAAAGAAGGGACCACCTATAGCTAAGATCGCTAGGAAATCTGCACCGATCTTTATAACATCTTCACTCTCAGGTATGAATATACCAATAAGAACATTCCTTAGAAGGTATTGAAAGATAGAGACAATTATCATCAATCCTACCATCAAGAAAATACCTTTCTTGGTCACTTCAACAGCTCTATCAATCTTATCTGCCCCTAAACTTTGACCGACCATCGTACTGATTGCTACCCCTATGCCACCTAAAATTAAAAAAACTATGTTTATTACCCTATTTCCGATAGTATATGCAGCCAAAGCGTTCTCAGCACTGGGAAGTGCAGCTATCAACCCAACTAATATTATGAAACCAGTAGAATCGGCTATCCTAGATAGAGATGCTGGAACACCTATCTTGAAGAATTTTTTGATCTTTTCTAGATTCGGTTTCATGTTTTTTATTTTCAATTTGAGACCGTCCACTCCTTTAAATAAAAGATATAAAGCTATGATACTTCCAACTGATCTAGAGATCACTGTAGCAAGAGCGGCACCAGTTATCCCCAATGCTGGGAAGGAATACCAACCAAATATAAAAAACGGATCTAATATCACATTGACCACTATCGAAACAATCATCAAAAGCATAGGAGTTATAGTATCGCCATACCCGTTCAATATGAATGTAAAGGCCACAGTGATCATCATAAATGGTATACCAAGAAATATCACTCTAAGATAATCAACCCCATAAGGTACAGCAGGACTTCCACCCGTCAGCAATTCTAAAAATAAAGGTGAAGTCAGATAACCTATTACCGCGAACAGTAATGAAAATATGATGATTATCAGGTAAAACTGGCCCACATCTTCATTCGCATCTTTTATCCTCTTAGCACCGATATGCTGAGAGACCATTGCTAACCCGGCTACACCGAATCCCAATCCTACAGATATCATCAGGAAAACAAAGGGCCAGGAAAGGCCGATAGCTGCTACTGATAATTCAGCCTCCTCTTTGGGTAATCTACCGATCCAGAATGTATCTATCAGATTATACATCGTCTGTAAAAGTGAAGATATCATAACAGGCCAACCTAATTTAAAAAGGGTCGGAACTATATTTCCTTCCAATATCTCTTCTTTGGAGGCCTTCCCCATCCTAGATCTCAAAGTTTGAAATAATCTCACCCTTCTTTTCAACGGTCTCATGTTGATACCTATAAACTTACAGAGAAGATTTATTATTTTCCATGGCTCTAAAATTTATTCTACAGAATCCTTCTCATCTTCTATCACTTTCTTTCGGGCAGGTTCGATTATCTTCTCTTTCCACCAGCCCATCTTATAGATAAATAAAGCTGTTCCTGCTGAGACTATGTTACTAACAACCATACCCCACCAAGCTCCCCATGAATACCAACCTAAAATGAATGCGAATACATATACCAAAGGTAACCTGAGAGCCCACAATCTTGCTAGACTGATAACCATCTGCTGCTTGGTGTGTCCACTTCCGTTCAATGCTCCAGATATCCCATTAAAAATCGCGAAGAAAGGACCACCTACAGCCAGTACCGCTAAGAAATTTGCTCCTATCCTTATCACGTTTTCCTTACCAGGTACAAATATACCTATGATCTGATATCTTACCAAAAATAGGAAGAGTGAAATCAAGGCCATCAGTATGACCATTATAGTTACACCTTTCTTGGTGGCATTTTCTGCACGTTCAGTTCTATCTGCACCCAGACTCTGACCGACTACAGTACTGATGGCCATCCCTAGTCCACCGAGTATAACAAAAGTGATATTGATGACTCGACTCCCTACACCGTAGGCAGCGAGAACGTTTTCATGATTTGGTAAGGATGTAAGCAGCCCCATCAGTATTACAAAGCCCAAAGAGTCTCCAAGTCTTGCAGCTGTAGCTGGAATACCGATCTTGAAAAATTTTCTTATTTTATCCAATTTTGGTTTAAGATAGGATAATTTTAGCTCGATCCCCACTTTACCGCTGAACAATAGATACAACGAGATAACGGTACCGATCCCTCTAGCTGTGATAGTAGCTATCGCAGCACCTTGTATACCTAGATGAGGGAAACCGCCCCAACCAAATATCAAGATCGGGTCCAATACTACATTTATACCGACAGATAAAGCCATAAGGATCATCGGTGTTACTGTATCTCCCCAGGCCCGTAAGATGAATGAAAATGAAAAGAACAACATCAAAAATGGTAATCCTAAGAAAATAACACTGAGATACTGTGTTCCATAATAGACAAGATCACTTCCGCCACTGATCAAATTCAACATGGGCTCAGTGAAAAGAAATCCTACGATCCCGAGCACTACTGACAAAACGATGAGAATGAAATATAATTGACCAGCATCTTTGTTGGCCTCTTCATAATTTTTTGCACCCGTATGCTGAGACACCATCGCAAGAGCTGCTATACCTAATCCCATCCCCAGCGAGATCATTACGAAAACAAGAGGCCATGACAAGGCCATCGCCCCTACAGAATCTACCCCTTCATCTCCCGGTAATCTGCCTATCCAAAACGTATCTATCAAGTTATACAAAGTCTGGAATAAAGAAGATATCATGATAGGCCAACCTAATTTAAAAAGAAGTGGAACTATATTCCCGTTCA
>CAYSTL010000046.1:0-12753 GCA_964433785.1 uncultured Thermoplasmata archaeon | reverse complement strand
CTGAAACTTTCGATCAATGTAGAATTTTCATCTTTAGGTTCATAACCTAGACTTTCTATCTTTTCAAGTGCTTCACTTTGAGTAACTGGTGTTGAAAAATTGGATGGGTCTCTTTCAACAAAGGATGTTCGATAAATTTGATCGTCAACATCGTTTGATTTTCCATCCTCATTTGAGGATTCATTGATAAATTCAGAAGATATCGAAGCGGCTAATATAATGAATGTGATGATGATAACGATAGTTAAAATCTGAGTTTTTCTACTAGGCATCATATCTCCCTATAAAATTATATCATCGTATCAATACTTAATATTTTTTATTTTCAATGATATTAATGTTTTTTTTTAATGTATATATCTTTATTAATAAAGTGACAAAACTAATTTTTAATATAACTTAAACAATCCACATAATCAAAGTGAAACATAAATGGACGAGATGATCGCATACTGTGGACTGGACTGCAGTGAATGCCCAGCTTATATCGCTACAATCGAAGATGATGATGAAAAGAGAAAAGATCTTGCTGAAAAATGGTCAACCGAAGAATTTCCATTAGAACCAGAGGATGTTAACTGTCGAGGATGTACGCAAAGGACAGATGTTATGTCTTTCTGCGGTGACTGTGATGTAAGAGAATGTGCAGATGAAAGAGGAGTAGAGAACTGTGCGCAATGTAGCCAGTATGCCTGCAACAAATTGAACAAGATATTCGAGATGGATGCAGGAGCGAAAGAAAGGTTAGACGATATATACAGTCGTTTGAACTAAAATTTGGTCAGAAAGACTTCGTACTCATATATTTTATCGAAACCCAATCTCTCTGCTAACTTCACTGAAGGTTCGTTATATGAACCGCACTCCCAATATGGAGTGATATCATTTTTCAGACAGTAATCTATGAACTCAGCAGCAGTTTTGGTAGCTATACCTTTCTGTCTATACCTATCCAAAGTTTCGATACCTATTCCACAGGAATCCTTACTAACATATTCTGCAGTACACCAGCAGACGATCTCATCTTCAACAACTCCGGCTTTTCCGTAACCGTTCTCATAATACTTTTCGAAAGAAGGCCACATCCATTTGACTTCGTTTATCACTCGAGCTAGATTTCTAAGTTCTGTTCTTTTAAGAAAATCCTCATCTATATCTAGAACTTTGAGTTCGGCGATAGAACTATGAAAAACACCGATCGATTCCTTATCATATCCATAAAAGTACTTTTTTAAAGTCTTGTACTCTCTATCTCCGAAGACCGTTTTGATCTCTTCCTCGGAAGTATCTGTCAGATCATTGATCTTGAAATGTGAAAAACCATAATCCTCAGCCCTCTCCATTATATGATCATCAAAGAGCTCAGATAGATCATTTAAAAATTCAAATGAAGGCGATTCTCCAAATAAGTAAAATACGATATTACCTTTATCCCAAATAAAATAGGTATCTTCTTCCTCATCGTACCACAGCTCACCTTCCGTATTTCCCTCAAATATCGAGGATAATGTGATATCAAGTTGAGCGTTATCGATTCTCGATAATATCGACCGATCTCCATCTATCTTCTTTAACATAAAAGGTGGTATTCATACCTACATCATAAATATTTTGCAGATCAAAAAAATAGATGAAAAAGAAAGAATGTTCATCCGTAAAGTGGTGGTGTTGCAGAACTCCTATCCATCTTCTTCTGTGCCTGTTTTGCCTGTGAGACCATCTTATTGTACATCTCTTCAAGCTCTTCTGCCCTTTCGACCAAACTTTCCGTCTCAACTTCGATATCTTTTATATCAGCAAATTTCTTCAATAGACCAACAGCAGCTCTTGGATCAGGCATCTTAGGTTTAGATTCGATATACATCCCTATCGCTTTCAAATCCTTTTCATGAGCAGTGAGTATTAGTGAACTAGATATACCTGTGATAGCACCTCTTTCTATTATGTCTATATCTATCTTTTCTGCTTCCTCTTCATAAGCATGACCGCTCAACACTCCCCAGATCTTATCTTCTTCACTCTCATCTCTTTTTTGAACTCCATCGAGGATGAAAAGTTCATCTACACCCTTTCCTTCTGCCCAATCGATGATCTTTTCAGCGAGGCTGTTGGTAAGTTCAGGCGGAATGACCATATCTGATTTTACCAGCAGAAACCCTTCACCATAGAAGAACCTGACAGGTCTTCTCGGTATCCCGTCAAAAACCACGGCAGTAGGTGGGAATTCATCACAATCTAAAGAAGCTACCTGTTCCAATTCAAGAGTATTGATAAGCTGTTCTGAAGCTATTCCACCGACAAGTCCCACTCCAGGAAAACCTGCAACCAATGTATTTACCTCTGGAATATCACTTTCCTCATTTACATCATAACATGGTGTTGTCATATTTCTATCCCTCATCTGATATATCTTTCACATCGTTTAAAAAAGTATGGTATCGCCGTACAGATATCGCATAATAAAAAGAGAAAATATAGATCAAAGAGTAGATAGACTTCTCATAACAAATTAGAAAAGATCATGGATCTGAGACCTTTTCTGCGACATGGATAAATCTATCTTCGTCGAATTCAACGGTTTTGAATCCTTTTTTCTCTAAAAAGTAGTCGATTTCAGACTTCAAAAAACTTCTAAGTACTTGCTCATCTGTGAAGCGGTCTATCACCTCTCTATCTCTCTTCACAGTATATTCACATTTCCAGTTCCAGCTAATACCTTTACCTATATTCCAATCAACATAATTATCTCGTTCCACTAATTTATCACTTAATTTGACTTTATCCTTAGTTTCTCTATACTTTTCGAATCCCTTTATAGTCTGTAGAGCGTCGAAGTTATCCATGATCAACAAACCTTCCTTCTTAAGATGGTTATTGAAACATTCTAAGGCTCTGTAGATATCTTCATCATTTATCATATGAGCAAAACTGTGTCCAAGACATACCACTGCATCGAATCTATCGTTTAGATCAAATTCTCTGATATCTCCGTTTACAAATTTAACACTAGGCACTCTTTCAACAGCTATCTCGAGCATCTCTTCAGATAGGTCTAGACCGACTACATCGTATCCATCTTCATACAATCTTTTGGTAAGCCTACCAGTACCACAAGCAGCTTCCAAAACTTTGTTCATCTTTCTTTCCTTCATTCGTTCATCGACTATGCTGAACTGTTCATCATAATCGAAGATCACCTCGTACATATCATCGTACAGCTCAGCATGGTCGAAGTATAACATAGGGATCGCCACCAGATAATAAAGTAAAAAATTATAATATAAACTTTCTTAAAGATCTTACACTACAAACATATGTCCTGCATACAGAACTATGATGATGAGGACCCTAAAAATTATACTCACGTGGACTTTATATAAAATTCTACTAACACCCTCATCAAAAAATGCAGAATAGTAAAATAGACCGGGTAAGATATTTATCCATACCATCATAAGCCCTAGGATCAAAAATATATTCCATCCTTCGATCGCCAGATAAGCGTGAAAAGTTACCAAAATTAATGCACCTACTCCGATAATTAGGTGCGATCGTTTAGAGAACGGTTTTAAACTTCTGAATATTTTTCTCACAGTTGTATTTTTACCGGCGTTCTTTCTTACGAATCTGTGGAGATATGTTATCGGAAGTATCAAGGTAGCCAATGCGAATAGTACGAAGGTTGATACCCCTGTTATTTTCGTGATATCCTGAAAGTCCAGGGATCCTTGTTCTACAGCCTGAGCACTCGTAGAGAACATCATAAAGGAAACCAGTATCAGGCAGCTAACCATCTTTATTTTATCACCTATCATCGGTGATTACATATCGCTTTCTACTTCTATAACTGTTTCTAATTTTATAATTAAAAATTTTCACCTTCATCTAAACAATAAAAGATAAATTTAGAGAAACAATGTCAGGTCGTTAATCATGAAAAAAGACAGTAAGAAGAAGGGAAGTATAACGATAAGTCCAAAGATCCTGTACATCCTAGGATTCATCGTCATGATCATCGGTTTGATAGCTTCAGTATGGTTACATTTTCTTGTAGGTATAGGGATGTTCTTTGGTGGGATAGTTCTGTATATGATCGGTTTGACTAAAAGAAGTAGATGGGGTATGTAAAAAAAGAGAACTTATCCCCCTCAGCAGCCCTATAAACCGAACATTATTTTTGAGAAGGACATCTCTATTGCTCTTCTTTCCTTAATATCTATTTTTCTTTTCATCTTTATCACCAATTTACTATTAAGATGTGCGAACAATCTATATTTAAAGAGCGGGAAAAAGTGCCCAAGGATTGAACAGCGATACCATATTCTTAAATAAGAAATAGGTTTGATAGGATAACAGTGATAATATAGAACCTATAATAACAGATAGACTGATCCTTCGGGAATTTAAGGAAGACGATCTGGAAGAAGTACACGAATACGCCTCTGATCCAGATGTTACTAAATACATGGTCTGGGGAGCGAACAGTAACGACCAATCCAAAGAATTCATAGAACAAACCATAAGACAACAGGATGAAGATGTGAGAAAAAATTACGATCTTGCCATCACTTTGAGATCAGACAGGCTGATAGGGGTCTGCGGGATCGATGATATCAAATTGAGAAACAAGAAAGGTGAATTGGGATATTGTCTGAACAAAGAATACTGGGGAAAAGGCTATGCGACTGAAGCCGCCGAAGCACTTCTAAATTTCGGGTTCGAAGATCTAGATATGCATAGGATACATGCAAAATGTGATGTCGAAAACGAACAATCCAAAAAAATACTAGAGAAGATAGGTATGGAACAGGAAGGGATATTGAGGGAACATAAAATTATAGATGGACGGTGGAGAAGTTCGTACATATATTCCATCTTAGAGAGTGAATATAGACAAAATCAAGAAAACCATTTATAAAACATGACTTATTTTGATAGTAAGAGGTGCGGTACTGTTGAGAATACAAATACGTGAAAAGCCATGGGACCTGCTATTCGTAGTCGTCGTGACAGCCCTACTCCTAGTCGTTATAGCGGTGAGTCCTAACAGTACTGTAAGAACTATCCTTGGTCTTCCCTACATCTTGTTCTTCCCTGGATATGTACTGATCTCATTCTTATTCCCAGAAGAACAACCACTGGATAAGATAGAACGTATAGCATTATCCTTTGGGTTGAGCATTGCTATCACACCTTTGATAGGTCTGCTTTTGAATTACATCTGGGAGATAAGCCTGATCCCTATCCTTTACTCTCAGTCTTTGTTCATATTTGTATTCTCGTTATTGGCTTACCTTAGAAGAGAAACGATACCTTTGGAGGAGAGATTCAGCATATTCTTAGATATCAATCCACCCGATTGGCAGAATTATGATATCATTGATAAAGCGCTGGTGGTTGCTACCGTCGGTTTACTGATGGCTTCTGGTGGCTTGGCTTATCATATAGCTACTACACCTAGAACTGGAGAGCAGTTCACTGAATTATATGTACTGGGTCCAGACGGGATGGCAGATGATTATCCTACAAATCTGACTGTTAACGAAACTGGTGAAGTTATCATGGGTGCTATCAATAGAGAACACGAAGAGGTAAACTACACTCTAGGAGTCGGTTTGGGTTATAATCATGAAAATATGACTTTGATAGGAGATATTCCTTCAGACTATAACATCACCTATGACAGAAACAATACGTACTACAGCACTTCTTTTACTTTGAATAACGATGAGAAGTGGAACCACACTCTGAACTTCAGTATATCCCAGTCAGGAGAGTACAAGTTCAAAATATTTTTGCTAAGGGATGAAAAGGTCTATCGATCTATCCACTTGTGGGTGACGGTAAGAGAGTGATAACTTGACTGATGTAGAATTTACCAGACTGGGTAGATTTATCATACTGATACCGATATTCATATTTATTTTAGGTTTTCTGCTTCAAGAGCCCTTCTCAGTTTTAATAGGTGCGAGTATTCTTTCTCTAGTCTTCTATTCTAGATATACTATAAAAGAGATGCCTGACTTAAGGATTTCTGACCATATTGTAGAGGGTAACAAACATGTGGATGATCCATTTCAGATAACCCATGAAATAAAAGCAGATATCGCAACGAGGGCAAAGATAGATGTAGATCTAGAAGATAGTTTTAAAGCAAGTGATCTACCAGAATATAGATCAACTATAACGAATGAGGAAGATATCAAATATAAGGCTGTACCGAAGAGCAGAGGTTATCACGGATTGGGTAGATTGACAGGTTTTATCTATGATCCTTTAAGAATTTATAAAAAGAAATTTGAACATAAGATAGACAAAACTTTGAGCATCCAGAGTTCAAAAGAAGCTATAAGGCGAGCTCAAACTTATACAAGGAGAAGGCATGCGGAAGAATTCGTAACTGGAGAAGTTTCACTAGCCATGAGGTCTAATGAATTCGAAGGGATAAGGGAATACCAACCAGGAGACTCACTCAAAGATATCCATTGGAAATCACTTTCTAAGTTCCAAAAATACATGACGAGGGTCTACGAAAAGATAGCTCCGATCAATTGTCACATCATCATAGATTGTTCTCAATCCATGAGAAGAAAACTGTCAGATGGAACCACTAAACTCGATCAAGCAGTTTATGTGGCAACAGAGATATTGAAAAATTTCGAACTTCTAGGACACAGCATAGGCCTCACCGCATATGACCATAAAAGGGTTCTATTTCATCAGAATCCTGGGCAGAAAAAAGGATCCTTTCAGAGGATATATAACAATCTAACTGAACTTCCAGGACCTATAGAGACAAAACAAAAAAATTTCGAAAGATATAATAGAAGGATTGATCAAGACGATTTAGATAAATTCGAAGAGATGTTCTCTAGACAGGTCAGTAAATTAGTTTCGTCACAATCCCAAAAAGAACTTTCAGGAGTTTTAGCAGCAGTTAATCAAGTAAAATCAACAAAGATAGAAAAATCACTGATACTTCTATTCTCAGACCTTGAAACATTTCCATATGCAACTATCAAAGCTGTTGAGAACTTGAAGATGCTACAGAATCAGATCTGGATGGTAGTACCTTTCTCAAGCTGGTACGAAGCGGACGAAGTCAGTAAAGAAGTGTTAGAGAGGGCATACAAAGATTATGAGAAACTGGAAGAAATCTTTCACCGACTGGAACGATTAGATGCCTCGATATTTGAACTCCATCCAGAAAAAGAAGGATTAATGATACTGGAAGAAAGGGGGTCTAGAAAGAAATGAATGAAAGGAATGTATTAATACACATGTTGGGAGCGATCTTGGCGGTATCGTCCGTATTCCGATATTTTGATAAAACTAAATTAATTTTCCTAACAGCACCTATTTTATTGGTGTTTATCTCAGTATTTGTTGAATTAGAGAAAGAAAGATATTCAGTCATCCTTCTGGCTGTTGGCACCCTTTCTATACCATATTTTGCTGTTCAAAATAATATGACAGATTTCTATCCCTTATTCATATTCATAATAACATTTGTGACTCCATTGATGATCTACTGGATTGTACTTTTATCACCAACAGTATATTTCAATCCTAAAGGTCTTTTCTTATCCGCATCTTATTTAGGACTTTCTATTACTATATTTTATTCCATAATCTTCATTTTCAATATAAGCGATTATATTCTCGCGGAAGAAAATTCAGGACCTCAAGCTTTAGTTTTTATAGGTTCAGCACTTTTAGCTATGATACCTTATCATGTATGGCTTACATTCAAAGATTAATCTCTTTTGAAATCTCCTTTAGGTGTCTCGACCCTTTCCTCTAAAATCTCGTTCACAACGTCTTTTTTACTGATATCCTCTAACTCTGCATCTACGGATAATATGATCCTGTGTGGTATAACCTTCATACTGATCTTCTTAACATCATCAGGTATCAAGTAATCTCTACCATTTAAAACAGCATGGCCCTTGCTTGCATACAATAACTGTTCTGCTGCTCTTGGACTGGCTCCCAAAACCAGTTCCTCCACATTTCTAGTTTCTAATACGATATCTCTGATGTATTCTAATACCACATCTGATGCATAAACCTCTTGATGCAGTCCGTTTATCTTGTAACCGAAGCCATCACTTATCGTTCTGATCTTGTCATAATCAACGTTCTTCTGCTTCATTTTTAGCATATCTAACTCTTTATCTGGTGAAAGATAGCCCATATCGCTCTTTATCATGAATCTATCAAGCTGGGCTTCTGGAAGTGGATATACTCCTTCAGTCTCAATAGGATTTTTAGTAGCTATGACTAAGAACGGATCAGGTAGCGTAAGAGTCCTTCCTTCTATCGTGACCTGTTTCTCCTGCATAGCTTCTATCAATGCTGATTGTGTCTTAGGTGGCGCTCTGTTTATCTCATCTGCCATCAATACCTGAGCGAATACGGGTCCTTTTCTCAGTTCAAACTCACTTTTTTTCTGATTGTAATAGTAGTGACCAGATATATCAGCAGGAAGCATATCCTGAGTGAACTGTATACGTTCGTAATCGAGTCCCATCACTTTCGTGAATACCTTGATCATAGTGGTTTTAGCAATTCCTGGAACTCCTTCAAGTAATATATGTCCGCCGGTCATCAAGCAGATCAAAAAATCATCAACTACTTCATCATAGCCGATTATTACTTTATCAATCTCTTTTTTTACTGCATCGAATTTTTTCCTATAATCAGAGAATTCGTTCAAGTTTATCCAGCTCCTTTTTCTTGAGTTTTACTAAATTTATCGTAGATCATCTCAAGTTTGTCTTTATCCCATTCGGGATGTTCCTCTAGTAGCTCATCGATGATATCCTTCTCATCTTCACTAGGGATTATTAGAGACAAAACATACATTATCGCGTTTAATATAATGTTTTTGAAACCAGGTATTATTATAAATAAGGATACGCCAAAACCAACGATCAGTATTAAAAATGTGATAGTTTCTGAAGGGTACTGGTCTCTATAAACCATACCCTGCATCAAATTAACTTCACGATGACTTTCATCAAAAACGACGTTGTCTCTGCCTGAGGAAGCGTAATCCAATATATTATTTGTCAAAACCCTATTATCCAGTTCTTCTCTCATAGAATTAATAAATATACTTGGATCCGAAACTAAAATTAATTTACCTTTACCATAATCTTCCATCGTGAGTAAAGGAATATTCCTCCTTTTCTCACCTGGATCATGCATACCATTATTATTTCTATCTACCCAGGATGCCTCAGAAGTGTTCATGTAAGATGTCGAATTCCTATCTGGTACAATACCTGTTGGCCTATTGAGAAGTACGTAAGAAACATTATTAGTCAAGTCACTTTCACGTACATTATATGCCACACCAAAATCAGGTTTCTTTTCGAATGAAAGGTCTAAAACAGGTTTACCAATGAATCTAGAACTCGTGTTTAGACCATCGAGTAATGTGTTTCCTTTACCGAAATCATCAGATAATACGACGATACCGCCTTTTACCATAAAAGAATCGATATAATTAGTCTCTCTTTTAGTGAATTTCTGTTTAGGTCCTAAAATAACGAGTGATGATTTATTTGAAGATAATGAATACTGAGTCAATTCTTTCTGTGTTATATCCATAGATTCCCCGTTCTTTAGTTCTAGTTTATGTGTGAACTTACCCATCTGATTGGTCTTTACAGCCAGGTCACTACAGCCATTCCAACCAGGGTTATAAACACTAAAATCAGCATCTGTGGTTACTACTGGTGCAGATAAAGATAAAAATAAAATAAGTAAGACTATCGATCCAATTAAAATATAAAGAGTTATTCTTTTCAAAAATTCGTTCACCATAGCACCTCCTCTTCAACTTTACTCAAAGAATTATTGAATGTTTCTATTTCAGACCCAGATATCTGTCTCTGCGTGAAGTACGCTTTCTCAAAAATCTCAGTGATCTTTTGAAGTTCCTCTTCAAGGCCTATCTTATAAGATATATCTCTCAAGAGGTCTCTGTGAGTCTTACCTTTTTTGATTTCAACAATACCTCGCTTCTGTAATTTATTTATCAGATGACCATAAACGTACGAAATCTCATCTCTATCTTCCGCTTTCGTAAGAACAGGTTCTTCCTCTTCTTTTATGGTATTTTTTTCTACTTTTTCCTCAGAAGGACTGATTTCACGTTTCTTTAGAAAATTATAAACGAAAACCGTAAGAATACTCATTATCACAACAAAAATAAGAACGATTATTTCTTCTAGATCGAGGATTCCAAAGATTTTATCATCTTCATCTTCGATAATATATCCATCATCTCCTATATACAACCTGATCTCTTCAGATTCTGATTTTCTATATTTTTTACTTCCCTCAAACACTGCTTTCAGTTCGTGATCTCCTTTATCAAGATTTAATGAATCAATATCTAAATCAAAACTGTAAGAGCCATTTTTAGTTGTATTTACCACTTGTACGGTTTTATCATCGATGAGTAAATTGATTTTTAGATCCTCTATCCCTTTCTTTGAAGATCTATTCAGTAAAATTCCTTCAAGTGTTAGAGGTTTATCAATATCTTGTTTTCCTTCTACTTCAGCTTCCAATTTTAGGATAGTGGGGATATTTCTTTTTATCAAAACAGTTTCCGAAGATGATGTTATAGTATAATTACCTGAATATTTAAATGTTAAATTATTCTTACCCCATTTAAGATTATTTGAGTTTATATTTAATCTAAATGTTCCATTTCTCTCTATTTTTATATCTTCACTAAAATTACCTTTCAAATCGATGCTAGACTTATCTATTGGTGCACGGCAGGAAAATGAACCCTGTATATTTACAATATCATCGTAATAATATTCTTTGTTATTCTCCGCAGTCAGTTCAGATATCCATTTAACAACATTTACAGTTTGATTGTTTGACCAAATATCCTTGGATGGTGCTTCTACTCTGTATATCTTTTCCCCTAAAGAATCATTCCAAGGAACTCGCATATCGGTTATATAATGACCGTTTTCATCTGTCTTCAATTCTTTAACTCTAGTTCCATCGATATATAATTCGATCGTTGTATTCTCTATGTACTCTCCACCTTTTACCATGAAACCTTCCAATTGATATGTCTCACCAGGATGGAGTATATTTGGGGTATACAAAGCTAAAGATAAAGGTAAATCTTCGAACTTTTCCAAAATATAATCCAATAAATCCCTGTACTCCTCTATCAATTGTAAACTCTCTTGGACTTTTTCTTCAATCAATTCTATATCAAAAATCGAGTCTCTCAATGATTCATAACTAACCTCAATTCCTTCTAGATATCTTTCCATCTGCCTCAAATTATAAGAAGCGTCGTTGAAACTTTCTATCCCACTAAATGATTCTTCTGGTGAAGAAACTTCTAAACTAGCGTTGTTAAAATATTCTATAACTTCAGTTACATTTTTCACAAGTCCTCTATGATTTTTTGTAAATTTAGTGAGATTAACAGACATCCTGTAAAATGGTTGATAATTTTCTTTAACATACTCGTAACTAGACACTTTTCCTTTAATCTTCTTAAGCAGATCATGTGCATCTAGTAAATTACTTTCGATCTCATCACTCAAGTCTAATGATGAATTCAACGAACCTTGATTATAAGTATAATTAAAAGAACCAAAACTACCAGCATTTGGATTATAGTCCGTAGTATAATTTACTTCCATAGAAGTATTCAACGAATCAACAATCTGTAACTTTGTCCTATTTAGAGATGAATATAGGGTTTTTAAATCAGTTCTTGCCTTCTTAAAGTTTTCATGGCTATCTGAAGCTGAAACTAGACTAACGAATGTGGATGAAAGCAAGATGACCAATATAGTTAAAGATATAACTTTTTTAGAATCCAATCAGCTTTCACCTCTTAAATCATCTTTTCTTATTTTAAGTCCAAAGTCGATCATTGCCTTTCCCAACTAAATCCTGCTGATTATTAAACTTAACCGCTTAAAAACTTTTGCGATAATTTTATTATCCATGTCCTAAATTCACCTGAAAGGATGAAAATAAGTAAAATATTGAGACCAGAATACATCTCAAAATTGATCGGCGCAGTGTTCGTATCGATCGCAATCTATCTTTTCCTCTACACCAGTTATACGAATGCAGCACTGGCCTCAGCTTTCATAGGTATATTCACGATACTGATAGTCAACGAACCAACTGTAGATGAATCAACTGCTAAGGCTGAACTTTCCAGCGGCATTAAACCAATAAACGAACTACTGGTAGATCTCGAAGTAAAAGGAAAAGCAGTAGCAGTTCCACCGATAAGAAATCTTACAGAATCAAGGACTTACATACCAGCAGGCGAATTGAAGGACCTTCCAGACCTTTACAACGATATGTATGTTGTTTCCGGGGGAAGGGGAAATATGGGAGTTTCTCTAGTACCTATGGGAAAAACATTGCTTGATGAAGCAAAGGATAAGATGGAATACGATATCGAGGGAGAAGGCATCGAAGCATCTAGGGAGATCATGGGCCATCTATCTCAGGGGATGGAACTTGCAAAATCTTTCAGTCTTAGAGATGAAGAATACGTAAAGATAAGGATAACCCATGGTAAATACTTGGATTTTTGTGAGTCTTTAAGAGCCGGTTCTGAAGACATCTGTACCAGGACGGGATGTCCTATATGCAGTGCGTATATCACAGCTGCTGCAGAAGGTCTTTCTAAACCGTTGAAAATAGTCGATCTAGAAAAGGAAGGTAAACACATCA
>CAYSTL010000045.1:0-13123 GCA_964433785.1 uncultured Thermoplasmata archaeon | reverse complement strand
AGATTCATCGTATCTACTCGCCATTTACTATTGATGATATATACTTTTTTTGCAAGCTTTTTTGTCAGATTTATCCGATTACAAAATCAGATTTATTGATACATACAATTGATATATGCCTCAAATTCTCTTTAGAAAGTCGAAAATAGCTTATATTTCTTCACTATAAAGTAAGAATTGATGTCTGAAAAAACGGTGATAATCGGGATAGATGGTGTACCATTTCATTTGATAAGAGATCTAGCTAAAAGTGGAGATATGCCCAACTTTGCATCTCTAATAGATGATGGATATTTTTCGAAGATGCGTTCTGCCATACCTGAGGTATCTAACGTAAATTGGTCCAGTATGGTCACGGGTAAGAATCCAGGGGAGCATGGGATATATGGTTTTACAGAACTAATACAAGGGACATATACTGTTTCTTTTCCAGATAGAAGAGCACTACAAGCGGAAGAGTTTTGGAAGGACGGAAGAAGGCATATCGTTCTAAATGTTCCCGCTACCTATCCTGCAGAAGAAATTAACGGTGTAATGGTTTCTGGTTTTGTTTCTCCGGAATTAGAAAGAGCAGTCACACCTGACTCAGCCTTAGATTATTTAAAAAGTATAGATTATAGTGTGGATGTAGATTCAGAAAAAGCCCACAAATCTAAAAGATTGTTTTTAGATAATCTTTTTGATACATTAGAAAAGAGAAAGAAAGCTTATGAACATTTTTGGGAGGACAAATGGGACGTTTTCATGCTGGTCTTTACTGGAAGCGATCGTCTTGAACATTTTCTTTGGCATGCTTATGAGGACGAGTCTCATGAGTACCATGAAAGATTTTTAGATTATTTCAGAGAAGTAGATAAGATAATTGGAGAGATCATGGATAAGATGGGAGAAGATGATAGACTCATAGCCTTGTCTGATCATGGGATGGAACAGATAGAAGAAAACGTTAATGTGAATGCCCATCTTGAGAAACATGGATTTTTAAAATTAGGTGATAAGCCTGAGGAAAGATACAAAAATATCACTGAAGGAACAAAGGCTTTTGCACTTGATCCCGGTAGGATCTATATAAACGAAAAAGGTAGGTATCCACGTGGAGGGGTTGAATATTCAGATCAGCTAGTTGAAGAGATCATCAGCAGCTTTGATGATCTTACATATAAAGGACAGGATGTAATCAAAAAGGTATGGAAAAAAGAGGATATATATTCAGGAAAATATTTAGATAGAGCTCCAGATATAGTTTTGACTCCAAATAAAGGATTTAATCTGAAAGGCGGGGTGAAATACGATGATATCTTTGAACAGAATATATTTAACGGGAAACATACTGAGCACAATGCATTCCTATACTGTAATAACATAAAATTACCTGAAAATCCAGTAATTGAAGATGTACGTAGTTTGATTGAAAAATAGGTTCATTAACAATCACCATTATTTAGACTGTCGATCCCATTTGGACTTTTTCCAATATTTATATTAACATTAACATGATGTAATTCAGTATAGATAGGTTGTTCTGTTTGGCGTTTATTCATCTTTTCATATGACTAGGAAAAAGTCTAGAGCTAAAGGGATTAAAGATAATCCTCCCATAACTAATATAAACAATATTAATAATATATAGTTACTTTTTTTGTTGCTTTCTTCGTCTATATTTTCACCCATTTACCCCATAAATAATAAGGTTTATAAATATTTGGATTATTGAATTTAAAATCTTGTAAAGAACATCTACATCGATAAATTTTTTAATATATAAAAAATCATAATTGGGATTTATAATGTATTGATACTGTTTATGAATGAGTGATTTTAAAGTCAAGTATTATCTATACCAGAAAATGATGTTATTTTTTTGTTTACTAGATTGTTTAAGGTAAGAATCGTTTATATTGCTTAGGTGTATTTAGTATTTTTATAATTGAAATAACAGAATTTAATGTCTTATATATACAAAAAAACATCATTTAATATTTTCTAAAATTCTCTTAAAAGCTCATATGTAATAAAATCCTAGTAAAATATAAATACTCTGCTGGGTTTGTGAATACGGGACGCGCAATGAACGAAGCAGATCTGTCTCTTGTTGATACAATCATGGACGCTATTGATAAACAATCAAATTCGCGATCACTTTTATTCAATACCTCATTTACCCAGATTGCAAAATCTAATCTTCTATTATTGAAAGGTTTGTTAGATTATGAGCATAAGAAGGGTTATTTTGTAGTATTGGATAGACCTCATCAATATATGGCATATCTTCTTCATATGCATGATATAAGTCAGGAAAATATATGGTATATTGACACGGTAACCCATATGTCTGGAACAGAAAAAGTAGATAGTGATAATGTTGACTTCGTAAAAGGGCCATTCCATATAGAACATTTATTCGATGCTTTTGAACCTGAAGAAAATGATAATTCTCATTTTGCGTCACCAGAGGAGATAGATTTTGTACTAATCGATAATATATCATCCATGTTGAATTATAATAGTATAAATAAAGTTGAAGAATTTATAGAATCTTTCCACAAACTAGTTCAGTCTAGAAATGATCTTATGGGATTCGTGACGATAGATAAAGATTCACATGCTGAATTGTATGATGTGATCAGCAAACATTTTGATAATGTAATAGATATAGAGGAATTGAAGAATGAGAGGTAATGATTATGAAAGGAACATCATCTTTTAGAAGGATATCTACGGGTATAAAAGGGTTAGATGAAATGGTGGCTGGTGGTTTTCCGTTTCCATCGGTCGTGTTAGTAGCTGGTGGAGCCGGTACTGGTAAAACCACCTTTGCTATGGAGTTTTTAACAGAGGGCGCCAAAAAAGGAGAACAGGGTCTGTTCTTTACAACATTGAGTGAACCTACACAATGGATGTTAAGATATGCCAGCCAATTTGATTTTATCGATAAAGATTACTTTGGAAACGAAATAAAATATCAGGATATAGGTCTGATGCTACAAAAAGAAGGTTATGAAGAATTGCTTGATTTCATAGATGATAAGATAGCTGAAGTGATGCCGCAAAGGATCGTCATCGATCCCATCACAGTAGTTGGTACGTTCTTCGAGGATGATTATAGAACTTTCCTGTTCGAACTTACCAACTTGCTTAAGAACTGGCAGGCTGTATCTATACTGACGGGTGAGGTAAATCCAGGAGAACAGTACCCCGCACAAATAACATATGCTGTTGATTCGGTAGTCCTTTTATCTATGTTAGAAGAAGAGGGGTCTAGAAGAAAGTATCTTGAGGTCCTAAAGATGAGAGGAACTGACCACACAACTGGTAGGCAGCCTATAAGTATCACACAAAGCGATGGTATAGTAGTACTGAAATCCAGATTCTAAAAACCTATTCTTTTTAATGATAATTCACCATATTATTTGGTGAACCATTTTCAAATATATTTTAAATCTTTATTTTCAGAAGTAGCTATCATAATTTTTTTATAATTCTTTTTACTTGCACAACTGGGTGTGACCCTGTCCAGAAGGAATATCGCTTTGATTGCAATATTGATCGTACTGATGTTTTCATGGACGCTGGGTAATCTAATCAATGTTTATCATGATATTCCGGAGTCTGAAGGTAATCCCTACACAAAAGAAACGAGATCACAAAGAAAAGAAAGTAGCTTGGATATATCTATTGATTTAAATAGATATGTTGTGTTTGCGATCATATTAATAATAATCGGGATGTGGTTATATTTTTCTAGTTGGGATAATAAAATTAAGATAGGAGCTTTTTTATCGTTCGTTATCATCGGCCATGGTTTGGTCATGTTATTAAACAAATATGATGTCATGCCTCAGGGAGAATCAGTATTAGGTTTAGACTTAGATTTCAATGTACCTAATATTGGCAGACCAGATATTTGGAGTATTAGTAATATTTCAAAGGAGATAGGATTATCAGTAATCTTAATATTTTCTCTATCTATCGTTGGAATAATTATCTATCAAAGATATTTCTCAGAAGATGAGATAAAAGAGGATTTGACTAAAAGAGAGATAATGGAGAGAGATTTTACTACTAATATTGAGAAAGCTATAAAAAATCTGAAAGAAGGGAAAGACCCTCGAACAACCATACTCCGATGTTATTGGAAAACATGTCTTTTATTAGAAGGCGAAGGTGTAAAACAAGATGAGGATGTCACTCCTAGAGAGTTCAAAAATATGGTCTTAACTAATATAAGGATAGAAAAAAAGCCTTTAGAAGATTTGACGGATCTCTTTGAAGAGGCTAGATACAGTTCTCATAGGATTACAGATATCAAAAGAGATAGAGCTATCAAAGATCTCAAGAATATAAAGTCCAAAGTAGGTGATAAAAGTGGCTCAGCAGGTATTTAAATATGAAATCGTCAAATCTGCTATCAAAGAGCGAGAGTCAGATATATTGGTAGATTTAGCCATTGTTCTATTTGGTGGTTTCTTTGCTTTTCTCATGTTATTTATTAAAGGAATAGAAGGTTCTATCAGTATTTTGATGCTGATAATCGCTTCAGCTTCTATATATAAGTTCATGGGAAGACATACTGAAGATATAGAAGGATGGGATACTGAAGAAGATTTAGAGCATTTTAATAAGTACAAACTACATAAAGATTCTAGAATTATCAAGAAAGCGATGAAAGGATCTGAAGTGTATAGAGATCTGTTGGAAGGAAGATTAGTTGACGAGATCATTTATCGATTGGAAAATGTACATGATATACCGAAAAGAAGGATATACGATTTTATAAAGAATGATGAAAATAAGTTAAAAGACCTGCTAGGAGATGAGTATTTAGCTGAATTTATTTTGGAGACAAAGTATCGTCAGGATATATCTAGTGAAAACTTCCTAGAGGATGATAAAGAACGAGAAAACAAATTGTCAAGTTCAGAATATAGAAATAAACTGTATGAGGTCATGACTAGTATAGAACGTTTATCAGATAAGTAAGGAGAGATTAAGCGTGTTCACTACTAAGGTTAAATATTTGTTCCTCGCTGGGATGTTCTCGCTCTTTGTAGCCGTAGTCTTTAGAAATTGGGTCATGGCTGTAATATCAATATCTTCATTTTCCTTGATAGGAATTGGATTATATGGTCTCCCTCTAGATGAGTTCGATATCGAAATAGAAAGGGAACGAAAAGATATCCATGTTTACGAAGGGGATGATATCTGGATCAATGTCAAAATAAAAAATTATGGTGAAAGGATACGTTATTTGGAAGTGATAGATGATATATCCGAAAATGTAAAGCTGGTAGAGGGGACAAATCACGAAATCTTCGATATATCTCATAATGAAGTTAAAACTATTGAATATAAACTTGAACTTCCACAATCGGGGACTTACGAATTAGGACCTTTGAATGTTAGATATAGAGATGGAAACAACTTTTTTACCAAAAGTTGGATCGAGGAAACCATCACAGAGGTGATCGTATTACCGGAGATGGAAGATATAAGCAGGTCAAAGATCAGACCTCGACATACGAGAAATAGGTTAGGAAACATACAATCTCAAAGAATCGGTTTAGGATCGGAGTTTTACTCCCTAAGAGAATATGCTCCTGGTGATACTATAAGAAAGATAAATTGGAAAGCTACAGCTAGAAGTAATACTCCAATAACTAATGAATATGAAGGTGAGAGGAGTGGAGATGTTATCATAATAGTTGATGCTTCAGCAGGTGCTAAAGTCGGAAATGAAGATACAAACACAGTGAAATCGTCTGTACAAGCAGCAGCAACTCTTGCATCAGATATACTTTCTGATAGAAACAGGGTAGGTTTGATAGTTATAGGAGATGTTCTGGATTGGATCTTTCCAGGTCAGGGGCGGGAACAGTTCTACAAGATAATGGATTCGCTGAGTAATATTAGATCTGGTGGAGTTTGGGGTCTAAAGGATATAAGATGGATTATGGAACGTTTTTTTCCAAAAAAATCACTCGTACTTTTCATATCACCTCTTACAGACCCAGAGGTCACTGATACACTCACCGAGATGAGTAGAAAGCAGTATGACCTGATTGTCATATCTCCATCGCCTATCGATATGGAAAAAATATTGAGTGATATAGACGATCCACTAGCTGAAAAGATAAATCTATTGGAAAGGAAAGGCAGGTTGGATGCTTTGAGGAATCATGGTATAGTTCTAGATTGGGATCCAGATCAACCGTTAGAACTTTGTTTAGAGGAGGTGAGAAGATTTCGGATGAGACGTTGAGCACAACAAAGTTAAAGATTTCGTGTTACGTATTGATCATTTTATTTGTGATGTATACTGCTTTCTTTTCACTTTATACAAATTGGTGGTCTGTGATATTGATACCTGCTGTCGTTTCTATATTCGGAGTTATTAAAAGAGATAAAGGTTTTCTGAATTTTGGGATAGTATCGATAGAACTCTACTTTTTGTTTCTTCACATTTCTGACCCATTAAATTTCTTGTTTTTGCTCATAATCTTAGGGTCCTTCTTCCTAGCCTACCTAACGATTTCTTTGTCAAATAATGCGATAAATGTTTTAAAGATATATGAACAGAAAAAAGAATCTCTCCAAAATCCATATATAAGGGAATTTAAGAAAAGTGCCAGGAAGTATATGATAATGACATCTCTTACAGCTTTATCTGTTTCTTTCATAGGCTCCTTTTTCAGTATATTTGGATATATGAGTATATCAAACGATCCTTTGATATTGGTGATATATTCATTTATATTTACTCTGATATTGCTTGGAATGGTCTATTTATTGATAGTATATCTACCCAAGAAGAAAAGTGGTTTTTCGATGGAGAAATGATTATAATAAAACAAAGTTAGTATATATAATCCAGCATTAGTAAATTTTATATAGAACCTCTAAATAGTCAAAAACAGATGATACTATGATGTCGGGTAATCAGCCCATATTTGTATTAAAAGAAGGTACTGAAAGAGAAAGAGGACAAGACGCACAGAAAAACAACATAAACGCAGCAAAGGCAATAGCAGACGCAGTAAGAACCACACTAGGACCGAAAGGAATGGACAAGATGCTCGTAGATAGTCTTGGTGACGTTGTTATAACAAACGACGGAGTATCCATACTTAACGAAATCGATATCGAACATCCTGCAGCCAAAATGTTAGTAGAAGTGGCTGAAACTCAGGAAGAAGAATGCGGGGATGGAACAACATCTGCTGTGATTCTAGCAGGTGAGCTCTTAAAAGAAGCAGAAGATATGCTTGATCAACTTCATCCTTCAACTATAGCTAATGGTTATAGATTAGCTTCAGAAAAGACTTCTGAGATCTTAGAAGATATGAAGGAAGAGATAGATATCGATGATGATGGTAAACTAGAGAGCATCGCACAGACAGCGATGACTGGAAAATCAATAGAAGCTGACAAAGAGGACTTAGCAGAGATATCAGTAGAAGCAGTAAAACACATAGTCGAAGAAACAGAAGAAGGTTACTTCTCTAATGTTGATAACATCAAGGTAGAGAAGAAAGCAGGTGCTTCAGTAGATAAAACTGAGATGGTCAACGGTATAATACTCGATAAAGAAAGACTCACTGAAAACATGCCAAAAGATCTCAAAGATGCAAAGATAGCACTACTCAATTCCGCATTAGAAGTTAAAGAAACTGAGATAGACGCTTCAATAGAGATAACAAATCCTGATCAGTTACAACAGTTCATAGATGAAGAGGAAGAAGGAATCAAAGAGATGGCACAGAAGATAAAAGATGTCGGTGCAAACGTTTTACTCTGCCAGAAAGGAGTAGATGACTTGGCTCAGCATTACTTAGCCAAGAACGGAATAATGGCTATCAGAAGAGTCAAGAAATCTGACATGAAGAAATTGTCAAAAGCAACTGGCGGTAACGTAGTAAACAACCTAAATGATCTTGAAGAAGAAGATCTAGGTGATGCAGGAAGAGTACATGAAAGAACTGTAGCCGGTGACAAGATGACCTTCGTAGAAGGAATCGAAAATGGAAAATCAGTATCACTCCTATTGAGAGGAGGAACAGAACACGTAGTAGACGAACTCGAAAGAGCAATAGAAGATGCAATCAAAGTGATATCCGTAGCAATAGAAGATGGCGCAATCCTACCAGGCGGAGGGGCAACTGAAGTAGAGCTCTCCAACAGATTGAAAGATCATGCTGGTAAAGTAAGCGGAAGAAAGCAGATAGCATTTGAAACTTTTGCAGACTCACTAGACATAGTACCAAGAGTGATAACAGAGAACGCAGGACTTGATGGAATAGACGTCTTGATGGAACTCAACACAAAACACGAGAAGGATGGTAACAAGAACTTCGGAATAGATGTTGATACAGGCGAAACACAGAACATGGTAAAAGACGGAATCATCGAACCATTCAGAGTTAAGAACCAAGCAATAAAATCAGCTACCGAAGCAGCCAACTTGATACTGAGAATAGACGATGTAATCGCCTCAAAAGGATCCGGCGACGAAGGTGGAGAACCACCAGCCGGCGGACCGGGTGGCGCTCCAGGTGGAATGCCTGGCGGCGGCGGAATGCCCGGTGGAATGGGCGGTTTAATGTAAAAAACATTTAATTTACTACCTTTTTTTATTTTTAATGATAGTAGAAAAAATTTTAAAAAGGAAACTGATTTGATAGATTTTATTATAATAAAAATCAGAAATTAAACTGATGTAAGAAATTAAAATTACTGAAATAACATATTAAATCAAGCTTCTTTTTCCATCTGCTGTTGAGCTTCTATGACTTCATCCCACGCATCTAGACTTTTCTGAGCTTCCTCCTCATCGAGTTGTTCTATGGCATAACCCGCGTGGACTATCACGTAATCACCTATCTCAGCGTCAACCAGAGAAATATTGGCTTTTCTGGTAACTCCTCCAAAATCTATTTTAGCATTGTCGCCTTCTATAGATTCGATCTTTCCTGGCACTGCTAGGCACATATACTTTCCTACAAATACTTATAATATAAACGTTGTGGGTAATATCAATGAAAGTTTTCATAGATAGATGTAAAGATTACAAGGATTCAGAGCGTGTTATCAGAGATGCGTTTGAGAAATTAGGCGGGATAGACAGCTTTGTCAAAGATGGTGAGAAAATACTTGTTAATCCGAATCTACTACAGGGAGCTATACCCGAGAGAGCAGTGACCACTCATCCTGATTTCATAATAGCAGTCGTCAAAATTTTAGAGGAAAAAGACGTTGAAATAATAGTAGGTGACAGTCCTGGAGGTCCAATGTCTGAAAGACGTTTAAAGAAGGCTTATGAGAAATCCGGATGGGATAGAGTTGAAAAAGAAACCAGTGCTGAGTTGATGTATAATACTGGAGAAGTAACCACAAGCCATCCCGGGGGAACAATAAAGAAATCATTTTCTACGATCGAAATTTTCAGTAAGGTAGATGGGGTTATCAATTTACCTAAGTTGAAAACACATAATCTGACTGTGTTTACTGGTGCTGTTAAGAATACGTTCGGTATAGTACATGGGATGACTAAATCAGCTTATCATGGAACCTTTAAAGGTTTGACCGATTTCTCTGATATGCTTTTAGATGTTTATTCGATGGTAAACCCCCGTATATCTATAATGGATGGAATATGGAGTATGGAGGGATCCGGTCCTGCATCTGGAGATGGTGTTAAGACTAATATGATACTAGCTTCACGAAACGGTATTGCCCTTGATTATGCAGCATGTAAATCAGTAGGAATACCTATACAGAAAGTTGAGACCATAGTTCGATCAAATATAGATTTAGAGAATATAGAATATGTAAAATTGATACCAGATGATTTTAATTATAGTTTCAATTATCCTAAAGGTGGTTCTACACCTTGGTGGGCACCCGACTATTTAGCAGGATTGTTAGCAAACTTCTATCTAGATAGACCAACACTTGATAAAGAAAAATGTATAAAATGTGCTAAGTGCATGGACATCTGTCCTAAGAATGCGATAACAATGAAAGAATATGGTCCAAAGATCAGCTGGTGGAAGTGTATACGCTGTTACTGTTGTGCTGAAATTTGCCCTGTTGAAGCTCTAGATGTAGAATGATTATGGAATACCAGATTCAAGATCTTTTATAACTTCGATAGGTTTATCAGATTTAACAAGTCCAGAGGCTAACAATACACCTTTGGTCCCTAATTCTATAGCTTTATCTACATCATCACCGTTTTTAACTCCAGCTCCGCATAGGACTTCTACTTTTGGATTAACATCCTTGACTTTTTCCACAGCTTCACGGATTAATTCAGGTTTGGCTGTAGAAACTGAAATATCTCCACCTATCAATTCTGGGGGTTCATATGCAACGAAATCAGGACAGAAAGCTGCCGCAGCCGCCGCTACTTTTGGATTATTTGCACATACTATCGTAAGTATATTTTTTTCTTTACAGATATCTACGATTCTTTCAATCTCTGAAAGTTTAAGCCTATTCTCAGAATGATTTATAAGCGTACCAGTTGCACCAGCTTGTTTTACCGTTTCACATAGAACATGACCAGTATTACTTCCTGGTTCTATCCCATCTATATGCTGAGCTAAAACAGGGATATCAGTATTTTTTGCTACCATCCTTAAATCAGCTGTTTGTGGACAGACTGCCCAGCTAGCTTCTTTATTTTCTTCTATAATATTTGTTAACTCTACTGATTGCTTTCCGATCGATTGTGAGTAGGTTTTATAATTAACTATTATGATTGGAGTGTTAACCATGATAATCAATAAAAGAAATAATGTAGAATAAATAAATGTTGTGGAATCTTCATCTTTTTAAAAATCTATATACAAGGAAAGCAGAGACGAATGCTATACCATAACTTATGAAATATCTGGGTATGATATCTAATAGAAATATCGGGGAGGCTATCAATCCAAACAATGCACCAACTATAACGAATAATATGAACATCTTTTTGTAATTGAATTCAGGAGTACCTATCTCTTCCCCTTCGTATCTGTATAGATATGCCATGGTTACAAGTGCTGAAGTGAACGGTAGAATAAGGGCGAGAGGAACAAGGTAAATTACCTGTCGGTTAAAATAAAGTCCCAAACCTATAACAGCAATTTCCAATATCGTAGGTATTACACACATCGAAACCGCCTTGCTCATAGCGAACTGTTTTTTCGTAACAGGTAGCGTCTTCAAAAAGTCCAAAGTCTTACCCTCAACCTTCAAAATTGCATCAGCTCCGGCGACAGTCATCACACCTACGATGAATACAAATCCGGTTGTTTCGATCAGAGATATTGTCCCATCCTCAATTCCGATGAAAATCTGAGGTATTATTATGTAAAGTGGAAGCAAGAATCCTGCGATCATTGATGTTTTCCTGCTTATGATCCTGAAATCCTTGTATATGAGGGATGATATTGGTTTCTTAACAGATGTCTTATAACTAGTTTCCCGTTTACCTTCAGTCACGACTTCTGGTTCTAGTATGCCAGACCATACTTTTTTGATAAAGAGAAAATAGAGTGGAACAACCACCACGAGATGCGCAATCAATAATAGCACGCTGTTTAATGGATCGAAGACAGAAGCTATAGAAAGCGGATATACAAAAGAATAATTTGAAATTATCTGGCTCTGCTGAGCTATGTAATCCTGCAGATAGATAACAGCAAAAAACATCCCCATAACTAAAAGAAGACCTATCGTTTTAGCAATATTTTTCAGGAAACCAAATTTCCCTTTATAATTAGTGATTTTAAGTCCGAAGGTTGAGAATATCCCTAAACCGATCGTGTGCCCGATTAAAATACCTACCAATAACCATAGTAAAGCGATAGCACCGTGAATTGGACTTTTAACCATCAACACAATTGCACTTGGGACTACGATAATAAGTCCGGGAAGTAAATCGATCGATATGACGCCACTTAGGTACCTACCACCGAGTTTAACTGGTTGAGATTTTAAAGGCTCAAAGATACCTAATGAAGTAAAATATGAAGCCTGAATAGTTGTTTGATATATAGAAAGTATAAGAGGGATCAAAGCAAGAGATGAAAGAACTCCTATCATCATGGATTCATTGTCCGCCATATAGATACTAGAAGCAGTAAAGACTCCAAAAAATAGGAAACCTAAGGACTGTCTTAAAATATTTCTTTTCATATCCAATGATTTTTTCAACTGTTGTTCGAATTTTTCTTCATCATTGGATACCATAGGATTGCTTTTTACCATCTGATAATGGAGTTCCTTATACAATATTTTTATAACTTCAAACAAATGACCACCTATTCTGTTTCCTTAAGAGCACTCACAACAGTCGATACTTCATCTTTGCTCTTTGTTAGTTCTAAAAATACATCTTCCAAGTTGCCTTCATGAGATTTCTCCTTAAGCTCTTCCACTGTTCCTTCTGCGATTATCTTACCTCTGTTTATAACCCCCATCCTATCGCATACTATCTCTGCTAAAGGTAATACGTGAGTTGAAAATATAATACTCTTACCGTCCTCTTTGAATTCGAATAATATTTCTCTCAGTATCCTAGCTATCTTTGGATCTAGTCCGTTCATAGCTTCATCCATTATCAAGATCGATGGGTTATGAAGAAGTGCAGTCGTTATAGATACTTTCTGCTTGTTTCCGAAGCTCAGGGACCCTATGAACTGATGCATGTACTCTTCGAGAGCGAAAGCATCCACAAAGTAATTGACTCTTTTATTCAATTTAGAATCCGGAATATTTCTTATACCGCCAACCATGTTGAACAGGTCGTTTGGGGTCAAACTTTCGTAAAGATTTGGACTTTCAGGTATATATCCAACAGTCTCTTTTATTCGATTTGGATACTCAGCAACATTTATACCGTTGATGAATGCTTGTCCACCTGTAGGTTTGAGTATGCCTGTTAAAATCTTCATGGTTGTACTCTTACCGCTTCCGTTAGGACCCAACAAACCGTATATCTCACCATCATCTACCTTAAAATCAAGATGATCAACAGCGGCAGTATTTCCGAAGGTTTTGTAGAGCTCTTTTGTCTCGATCATTTGGTTTCCCTTGATTTCACAAATATTTTTGATTAAATAAGCTTTTAGGCTGT
>CAYSTL010000044.1:0-13204 GCA_964433785.1 uncultured Thermoplasmata archaeon | reverse complement strand
AACTCATGACAGCCTTCCTTATTAAAATAAAACCCTTTTCTTTTTTTGTTATTTAATCGAAAGGTTTAAAGTGATACCGTTAATCCTCAATCGATATTATGGACGAACTTAAAATAGAGGATATCGCGGAGTATACTTTTTTATCTGATCTCGAGTACTCACCTGATGGAAACAATATTTGTTACATAGTTCACGAATCTGACCTTGAAGAGAATGACTACAATTCCAACCTATGGATATATGATCTTAATAAAGAGGAAAATTATCAACTGACCAACGGAAACAAAGACAAGAAATTTGTCTGGCTCAACGATGAAGAGATACTTTTCATATCTGGCAGAGAAATGGGCGTTGAAAATGAAGAAGATGAGAACGAGGACAAGGAAAAAGAAAAGAAGGAAACAAAACTGTTCCTGATAAACATCAACGGTGGAGAGGCTAAGCACATAGATACTATCAAGAAACAGGTAACCGGGATGAAGGTTACAGATTCTGGTCTTGTCTTCTCTGTACGGGAAAAGGTCGAAGACGAAGGAGTTGAAGAAGAATCAGAAGAGGAAGAAAAAGAGGAAGAAGAAAAGGACAAGTACGAGATCGAAGAGGGAAAAGACTATCACGAATTAGATGAGATCCCGTATTGGGCTGATGGTGAAGGATTTTCCAACAAAAAGAGAAATCATCTTTACACTTACTCGGTAGAAGATAACGAACTAGAACTGAAAGTAGGTGGACACAAGACTGTGATGCATTTCGATGTTAAAGATGATGAGATCACCATGACTATCAATGAATACACTGATAAGATGGGTCTGATCAGTGATGTTTATCATTACGATCTGAAAAAAGACAGGTTGAAGAAATTGACTGATAGTGAATTGAGGATAGCTAAGACCTTCTTCCTGGAAGACAAGATAATCTTCGAAGGTACTGATATGGAAGAGATGGGTATCAACACAAATACCGAGATCTATGCCTATGATTTTTCTGATGACTCATACGAAAGAGTAACGGATATGGATAAAACGATAGGAAATATCATCCTCACAGATATTCAATATGGTGCTGGTTATCAGGGCAGGATAGAAGATGATTATTATTACTTCATAGCCACAGAGGAATACAATTCATATCTTCATAGGTTCTCCTTTGAAGATGGGGTGGAGAACATAATAGACCTCGATGGCACGATAGATCTATTTGACATCTCAGGAGAGAAAGTGTCCTACGTCGGTCTTAGAGGTTTAAGACCACAGGAAGTTTATACTTATGAAGATGGGGAAGAAACAAGATTGACTGATTATAACGATATGAACATAAAGTTATCAGAGCCTGAGCATTTCACCTTGGAATCAAATGGGAAGGAAATAGATGCATGGATGTTGAAGCCAGTAGATTTTGATGAGGATGAAAAATATCCTACAATTCTGGAGATCCATGGTGGACCAAAGTGTGCATATGGAAACGTTCATTTCCATGAAATGCAGTTGTTGGCAAATAACGGGTATGCTGTAGTATTCTCCAATCCTTTGGGAAGTGCAGGATACGGTAATGATTTTGCCAATATACTAGACGAATACGGACATGAGGACTTTGATGATCTGATGAACGTGATGGATGAAGCATTGGATAGATATGGATTCATAGATGAGGAAAGCCTCGGTGTTACAGGTGGTTCATATGGCGGTTTCATGACTAATTGGGTCATCGGACACACAGACAGGTTCAGTGCAGCGGTATCATTCAGAAGCATATCGAACTGGATTTCAAAATTTGGAATAACTGATATCGGTTATTATTTCGTAGAAGACCAGATTCAAGGAAATCCTTGGGAAGATTTTGAAAAGCTCTGGAAACGTTCACCTATGAAATATGCTGATCAAGTAACGACACCTACATTGTTGGTTCACTCAAGACAGGACCTTAGATGCTGGGAAGCAGAGGCCTTCCAGATGTTCACCTCACTGAAATATCATGGTGTAGAAAGCAAATTGGTACTTTTTGAAGAGAACAGCCATGGCTTATCAAGAGAGGGTAATCCAAAACACAGGATGAAAAGATTGGAAGAACAGTTGGAATGGTTTGATAACTACTTAAAATAGATCAGTGACCTTCAAATAGACCATCTGAAACCTTTTCTTTCTTATTTTCGTCTTTATCTTCATCTAAATTTTTTTCGTTATCATTTTCTTCCTTCTTGGATCTTTTTTCCAGATCATCATCTTCAGGCTCTATCCATCGAACGAGCTCTTCAACTGCTTTTTTAGTAGGTGATTGAGAATCATCATCGGGATGACCCACCGTCATCAGGATAAAAGGTTCGTACCCATCTGGTATTTTGATCAATTCTTTCAATCGTTTTTTATTGAAAGATCCGATCCAACACGTACCTAAGCCGAGTTCGACAGCCTCTAAAGATAGATGATCTAAGCTTATAGTCAGGTCGATCTCAGACCATTTTGTATCTTCAACTAGTCCGATCATGACAGCACCAGCATCTTCAATGAACATCTGTCCATGACATATACCCACTAGTTCCTTCTTAGTCTCAAAATCAGTGACTACGATTATCTGCCAAGGTTGTAGGTTCTTAGCTGAAGGAGCCATCCTTGTTGACTGGAGTAATTTATTCAGATTTTCCTCTGAGATCGGTTCACCTGTATATTCACGTACACTTTTCCTTTTCTTGATGGCCTGAAATACATCCATTTTATCAGATTCTTATCTCGGGGATAAGTTTAAAATTTTCTATCTAAACAGGAAGATGAATCAAAACAAGAAAGAAAAAAAGGGTTTTTATGTCACTCTTCTGGATCGTGGTTATCCAGCGGCCAGAATTTGTACCCGTAATAGATGATACCTTCTGGACTTTCCTCACCTAGTTTTCTTAAGGATACTTCGACTTCCATACCCTCTTCGATATCTTCAAATTCTGTATCGACCAGATGACCGGTCAATCTGACACCTTCGTCCATCTCCACTATAGCGATTATGTAAGGTGATATCATCTTGAATTCTGGGTGTGGTTCATGAACTTTGGTGTAAGTAACTATTTCACCTGTGCCTTCAAGTTCTCTTTCTTTCATCTTGCCATAGCTTTCTCTTCTGCACACTGGACAGACGTCCCTAGGTGGGAAATATACGTTACCACATTCTTCACATTCAGAACCGATCCCTTTGTACCTTTGTCTTATCTCTCTCCAATATCTAGGTATCGTCATTCGGACCACCTCTCAAAGATGTGAACGACAGCACTTCCACCGGTTCCACCTATATTTTGAGATAATCCATACTGTGCATCCTTTACCTGTCTATCGCCTGCATCATCTCTCAATTGTTGGACTGCTTCTACTGCTTGATTTATACCTGTAGCACCTATAGGTTGACCTTTAGCTTTGAAGCCACCAGAAGTGTTCACTGATACCTTTGAATTCAAAGAAGTGTCTCCTCTTTCTGTTGCTGGTCCACCTTCACCTTTCTCAAAGAATCCAAGATCCTCGATGGATATGATCTCAGTTATGGTGAAGTTATCGTGTACCTCTGCAAAGTCAACATCTTCTGGTCCTATCTCTGCTCTCTGATAAGCTCTTTCAGCTGCCTGTTTTGTTGCTTTCATCGTACCGATATCTTCACGGTCATGGATAGCTATCTTATCGCCACCCTGTCCTACTCCTGATATCTTCACTGGTTCACCTTTATAGCTATCGACAAGCTCTGCCGGGGCCAGTACGACTGCAGCTGCACCGTCTGAGAGTGGAGCACAATCGAACATACCTAAAGGCTCAGATACCATGGGAGCGTTCTTTACGAATCCTTTTGAAGTCTCTCTAGGATACTGTGCGTTAGGATTCTTGGCCGCGTTAGCATGATTCTTTACAGCAACCTCTGCTAACTGATCTTTTGTAGTACCGTACTTGTTCATGTGGTATCTTGCCATCATCGCATACAGTGACTCGAAGGTCGCTCCGAAGACAGTCTCCCATTCCTGGTCTGCAGTGGATGACAGTATCTTTTTTGCTTCCTCATCACCAACATCGGTCATCTTCTCTGCACCACCTACAACGACTATATCGTCTAGACCAGATGCTACTGCTTTGAAGCCTTCAGCCAATGCCATACCACCGGAAGCACCACCGGACTCGATCCTTATCGATGGTACTTCATGTAGTCCTGCGTAATCAGCTATCATCGGTGCGACATGTTCCTGATTGATGAGTTTACCAGCAGACATGTTACCGATGTACATCCTATCTATCTCTTCACCGGACACGCCGGAATCATTGATAGCTTTGATACCAGCTTCTAATCCTAATTCTCTTAATGATTGATCCCATAATTCGCCTATCTTAGTTTCACCAATACCTATAATTGCAACGTCTCTCAAATTACCATCCTCCTTCTATCTTTTCTCTGTATTTTGCATATACTGAATACGAAATGAATTCTTCATTAGAAATAACGTCCTGAACAAGTGGAACTTCGTCATCCCTTACCTCTTTAATATTTTCTGTCACGGTTATATCGAAAGCATCAGAACCAGCTCCTGAACCATAGGAACATACAAGTATTCTATCGCCTGGTTCAGATTGATCCAGTGTAGCGGCAAGACCCAATGGTACAGCACCAGAGTAAGTGTTTCCGATTCTGGTTACCAGTAATCCCGGTTCAATCTTCTCTTTTGGGAAACCGAGTTTCTTTGCTGCTTTCTGTGGGAATTTTCCGTTAGGTTGATGGAATATAGCATAATCGTAATCATCAGGTTCAGTACCGGCTAAATCCATAATCTTTTTTGTGTTTTCAGTTATATGTTTGAAATAAGCCGGTTTACCTGTAAATCTTCCACCGTGCTGTGGATATTTTTGTCCCTCTCTTCTCCAGAAGTCTGGTGTGTCGGTAGTATAAGAGCAAGTTTCGTTTATCTTTGCAACTAGATTTTCATTACCTATGATGTAAGCTGCGCCACCAGCGGCAGCTGAATACTCTAGTGCATCACCAGGTGCACCCTGAGACGTATCTGCTCCTATTGCTATACCATTTTTTATCATCCCTGAACTTACTAGACCCATACAATTTTGGAAGGCTGCAGTCCCTGCCTTACAGGCGAATTCATAATCAGCAGCAGTCATGTGTGGTGTTGCAGCTATCGCTGCACCTACTATTGTAGCTGTAGGTTTTACTGCATATGGATGTGATTCTGAACCTACATAAATGGCATCAACATCATCACCGATTATATCTGCTCTTTCCATAGCCCATCTAGCAGCTTGGGTCGAGATGGTGATGACATCTTCATCGGGTGATGGGACAGATTTACTCTGAATCCGTAAACCTTTACCCATCATCTCGCCATCTTTACCCCAAACTTGTCCTATCTCTTTGGGCGTGATCCTGTATTTCGGTACGTATCCTGCATACCCTTTAATTCCTACTTCTTCTTTTGGTTTCATATATATCACTCATTTTTATAACTCAATGACTCTTTTGATAAGATCTTCATTATTAAGGTCAGTTTTGATCAGAGGAATCCTTTCGATCTCAGCTAATTTTAAAGATAACTCATCAACCTTCTTCGGTCTTATATATCCAACAACAGCTGGAGTCAACGGACTCGAACGGATAGCGACCATAGGAGACCTACCATGCTCGACCCCAGTAAAAAATAAAACTCTTTCAGTACTCCATCCGTATATGCTCAAGTAATCGAATGATTTCATGGACATGATCGCTTTAATGCTGTCGATTACAGTGTACCCATATATCGGTTTATCACCATCTTTAGGGTCATTTGATAGGATCTCCCCATCTATCTTGGAAACAAGATCTTTCAATTTTACAGGTTTCGGAAACTCACCTATGCTTATGATACCTTCCTGGCCGGGTCTAGAGAATCGTTCTATGATCTCTCCGCCACGTTCTTTGTCTATCTCTATAAACGATCTCACTATTTTACTCACCAGTTGGGTGCCTGGTCTTCTCCTTCCCTGTTCATAATCACTGATGACAGATGGAGCTACGTCCATGTGCTTTGCTAAGGAAGTCTGTGATATGTTAAACATATTCCTCCATTTACGGATGATCTCTCCAGGTTGATCAGCTAATGTGATCTCTCCAGCGATTTTTTCTTCCAATTCAACTGACACGGAGTTACTTATTAGGATTTAGTATATAAAACTGTCGAAAAATATGTACGTCAATAGTCTAATCCAAGGGATCTTTTCTCATCTCTTTCCTTGAATTTCTCCAAACAATCTTCACAGAACCAGCCGGATTTACGGTCGGTGTCTGACAGTGAGTTCGAGAAGTACATAACACAATTGTTATTTAAACAATGTTCTAATCCGACCACATGTCCTATCTCATGGACTGCTTCCTTCAACATCCTTTCTGTGAGTAATTTTCCTTCACCCAATCTGTTCGTGGAGATTATACAGCCATATCCATTTTTCTGAGCTAATCCAAATACAAAGTTCAATCTAGGAACGAATAGATCTACGTCTGTTATACCTAAGACGATTTTGTTATTATCCTTACCAGTTTTATCACACAAGGATAAGTATTCGTATGCATCATATTGATCTCTTTTCTCACTGTATGCTTCTTCGATGTCTTCTTTCATATCTAATTCTTCATGATCGAATGGGAAATCTTTGTAGAGTTTTTCTACCTTAGATCCTGTACTTTCGAAAGGTTGTATCAAAATCATTATCAATTGATTATAGATACATCATCCTATAAAAGTAATATTGATTTAAAGAAGAAAAAAACTAATATAATGAAGAACAAGGTATAACCATTATGGATGAGTTCAGATACATACCTCCGATAGAGAGCAATGCATTCGAACAGATGGCTATCGATGAAGCTATTTTAAGATCATTCGATGAGGGTGAATCACCACCCACGATCCGATTTTACCGATTCAAACCGTCTGCGATCACGCTGGGATATACACAGGATATCGATGAGACCATAGATACTCAAGCATGTGAAGAACACGATATCCCGTATGTACGTCGTATAACAGGTGGGGGTACTGTATTCCATGATTATGAAGGTGAGATCACATATTCCATGATAACCGATAAGATAGAGGGTGATATCGAAGAATCGTTTTTCACTCTTTTAGAACCTATCATCGAGACGTTGAAAGATTATGATCTCGATGCTAAATTCAAGCCCTACAATGATATTCTAGTGGAAAAGAGAAAGATATCTGGTAGCGCTCAAAGGAGAGGAAAAAAGGGTATGCTGCAGCACGGTACTTTGATGTATGCTACAGATCTAGAAGTACTATCTGAAATATTGAAAGTTGATGAGGAAAAATTGAAAGCGAGGGGAGCAGAATCTTTTACAGACCTTGTTACAACCATCGAAGATGAGATCGGTTGGAAACCGGATCCTGAAGAACTTATCTATGATATGAGATCCGCTTATGAGAAAGTTCTTGATATCGAGACTGTGGAAGATGGATTGAATGATGATGAACTAGAACGAGTCGAAAATTTTAAAGAGAAATATCAGTCTGAGAAATGGAACAAGGATAGGACATGGTGATAGATATATGGTAATTAGAGTTTCAGCAGGAACAGCTATGCACTTGGACTTAAAAAATGGGCAGGCGTTAGAAGAACCTACTACTGCTTACGTGATGATACCAGGTGACACATGTAGAGGTGGTTGTCCATATTGTCCACAGTCCCAGGGTGATGCAAAATGGTTATCAAGAGTTACATGGCCTGAATATGATATCGATACGGTCGTCGATAGAATAGAAGATTCCGACCTTGAAAGGATATGTCTTCAATCTCCTGATATTGAAGGTTATGAGGAAATAATCAAAGATAGAGTTGCAAAATTGAAAGATACTGGAAAACCGATATCTCTATCTACACCACCGTTGTCAAAAGAAACTTTGGAAGCCCTCTCTGGATCGACAGATAAAGTAGGAATCGGGCTTGATTCTGTGACCGATGAGATAAGAGATAAGACAAAACCGAAGTATGATCCGAAGGTTTTTTGGGAATATATCGGCAGAGCTGCAGATGTTTATGGCAGCGAGAACGTAACGGTCCACATAATCGTAGGTATGGGAGAGACCCTGCCGGAATTTGCAGCTGTAGTAAATAAGATAAACTCGCTAGGTTCAAAGGTCTCTTTATTTTCGTATCTTTATGAAGATGATGCACCTGATATAGAGTATTATCGTAAAGCACAGGTATTAAAATACATGATTCAGGACGAAAAAAGAGATCTCGACGAGGCCTTCGATATATTATACAACAGATCTGAAAAGCTTGATGAGATCATAGGAGATGGTCGTATGTTCCAAACCCAAGGTTGCCCTGGATGTAACAGGCCTTTCTATACAACAAGACCTGGTGAAGAACATCGTAATTTTCCAAGACTTCCCGATGAAGAAGAATTGCTTAAAATAAAAAGAGAGTTAGGAATAATCTGAGGAATAAAGATGGACCCTATAAAGAAAACGATCCGATCTTATGAAGAGACGGGAGAAGATTATACCGATAGAACAAGTGAAGGAGGAGATCGTGAGTTTCAGGAGAAGATGATGGATAAAACATTAAGTATTCTGAAAACCAATAAGCCTAGGATAATCGATCTAGGTTGTGGTGATGGGAGAGATACGGCTTATTTTAGAGAAAAGGGATTAGATGTTACGGGCATAGACCTATCAAACGAGATGATTTCGATCGCTAGAAAAAAATATCCGGATTGTACCTTCCTGCAGATGGATATGCGGGACACCATATTTCCCGATGATACGTTCAACTGTGCCTGGGCGAGCGCTTCGATAATACATATCCCGAAAAAGGAGCTTTCTCATGTTGAGAAGGAAGTCTATAGGATATTGGAACCTAATGGTGTATTTGCCTTCAACTTTAAAGTTGGTGAGGGGGAAGGATACGAAAAGACGGAAACTATGGAAGATCATGAGAGATATTTTTCATATTACACTTTGGATGAGATAAAAAGATCTCTGAATTTATTTGATATCGTTGAAAGTAAGAAGTGCCCTTCTGAGATCTTTGGTACTGAATTCGTTTACTGCTGGGCAAGATCTAGAAGAAAATGAAGGTTTTTATGATTTAATTCTTACTTTTCTTTTTTAGATAATGAAACTGAATGCCTGGGTGAAGAATCCTACAGCTAACGAACCGCCTATCAGCCCTATAAGGGCGATATAGTGCTTCGCACTCCAGCTGAATATTTTCCTACCATCTAAAGGTCCAAACGGTAGTAAATTGAATCCGCCTATGAATAGATTAACGTATGAAACGAATCCCAATATCGCACCGATCAGTTCCATACCAGTACTGAACAGTACAAGCGAAGCTATTAGGAATGCTGTGCCGACAGCCCAGTTAGTTCCAGGACCAACGGCACTTATCTTTCCATGCTGTTCTTTTGTAATACGACCTTGGATCATCACAGAACCAGGGGCTGCAAAAACCCATCCAAATAGGAAACCGAACAGTACAGCTAATATCAGTCCCCATCTCCACATACGGAATTCAGCCCAGCAACCGTAATCTCTAGCCAGTTTTCTATGGGCAAATTCGTGGAATATGAAGGCTGTAGTGACCGATAAGAACGACAATCCTAGATAAAAAGGAAAAGTACTCAGGTTAAAATAAACGTAACCACCTGTGAAAGAGAAAGCAAACGCTAATGTCAGAGCGACCAACGCTATCCCTAGATGTCTCTTCTCTGTTTCGCTCATGCCACTCTGATTAACTCCACCGTAACTGATCCTATATTCTCGGTTCATTTCCTATCTATCTCACTTTTAAATCTTCTTATGATATCAATCTTTGCTTTTTCTACACTCTCAAACGCATCTATTGGGATCTCTCCACCTGCTGAATGCCTATGCCCACCGGCAGACCCAATATCTGAAAATGCCTCTTTCATGATCTTTCCTATATTCATCTCTATATCTTTACAGCGGGCGGACAGATGAATATTTTCATCCAATATACCGATGATGAGAACGGTCATTACATCTCTTTCTCTCATCAGTAATTCAGCTATCTGAGGTATGTCATCTCTAAAACTTACATGTCCTGCAAAAGCCGTTAATATACCGTCTTCGAAGTCCCTTGAATTGATAGCCCTTCCCAGGGCACTCAGTGTTTCAGATTTCATAGGTGGACTTTCAAAAATATCCAGCAGTTCTTTATCTGCTAAAGCGGTTAGGTAGGCTATGACCTTAAAATCGGCCGTGGATATGTTCTTTGTGTAATCATGCGTATCGACTTTTATACCATAAAGTAAAGCTGAGGCCAATAATGGGTCGATCTTGACCCCTAGATTTTGTAGATGTTTTGTCATCAATGTTGAAGTGGCTCCGATGTCGGTCCTTATCTCTAAATGAGACCCTGTATCGATCTTCCTATTGGTGTAGTGGTGATCTATTATTATATCTGGTGTGATATCTTTTGGAACGATATTATTTATTGAGGCTTCAGCAAAATCAAGGAACGCTGTGACATCGCTATCATCTATTATCTCTTTTACTTCATCCTTATCCACGTTCTTCATCACGAAGCCGGTACTGTTCAGAAAGACTTCGTTTTCAGGGTGTCCGATGACTCCTCCATAATAAGTGGTAGAATCTTGACCTAAAGAATCACATATCCTTTCTAAAGCCATGGCTGAAGCTATCGCATCTGGGTCAGGATTACTATGTATAAATATAGCCACATTCTTCTTGTCTCCGGATAGGATGTCAAATAGCTCCTTACTTTTCTTTTTAAATTCTATATTCTCTATCTCTTTCAATATCGAATCCTTTATAGATTCCTCTTCATCGATCAATACATCGATATCTTTTTTATCTATCTTCCCTTCAGAATGTTCAGTAGCTATTAAGTCTATATTCTCATCCTTGATGGATTTTAGCACGCCTTTGACCTCTTCGTTTTCAGGAAATAAAAAAATGATGCCATCAATCTTCTGCCTATAACTCTCTATCAGCGGACCGATCTTTGAGCCTTCAAAATCGTCTATAATATAGGAGTCTATATCTCTACTTTCAAGCGAATCTTTTATCTCACTTTTTAATTTATTATCTCCTACAAGGATGTACATTTCCAGACCTCTAACAGATTTAATCTATAACTTCGTCGAATTCTCCCTTAACCTTCTCGATGAATTTTTTATCTACGGCTGAACCTGATATCGAAAGCAAATAGAAACCTTCGTGCTCTGTGATCCTATCTTTTACCCAGCTTATAAAATTTAAGACTTTGTTATTTTCAGAAAAATTATTAAGATAAGGTACGCCAGAAAGGAACACTACACCATTTTTATTATTTTTTAAGAACACACCTATGTTGCTAGAGAGACCTGAAAGGTCAGAAGGAGATATCCTTTCAACTTCTATCTCATCTGTCTTAGGGGAACCACTTTTCGACAGCCATATAAATATCGTATTTTCTCCATCAAGACCATATCTCTTCAAAATTTTAGAAGGAGGGTCTCTAGTTATGACTAACCCAGGATATCCTTCTTGATTTAGCTTTTTATATTCATCGAAACCTTTGTTCGGCTTCGATTCTATTATCATGTGAGAATCAGAAATACTCCATGAAGGGAGCTCTTTTTCGATCTCTTCTTCAACTTCCTCTTCTTCTTTCTCCTCTTCATCTAGATCAAGATCTAATTGAAGTGATTGTGGGTTTCTACGCAGTTCAGATCTCTTGTACTCGATATCCTGATACAATGTCCCTATCTTGCTTTCGACTCTACTACGCAGTTCCCATCCATCATGTTTTGAAACAAGACTTTTAATATTGGACCAGGCTTCCTCTTGACCTTCTTCATATCCTTTTAGGTATATCTCGATTACCTTCTCCTGATCCATTTCTATCACTCTAACCTATGTAGTTCAGGTCCTTAGAGCCTCCTTCTTGTTTCATGCCTCCGCCCATCTCGATATCTTTAACTTTGCTGGTCAACTCTTCGACCTCTTCAGCCTTATCATCGAGTTCCTCATAACTGATATCCAGTCCAAGATATTCAACAAGAATTTCAAGAACCACTCTTGCAGCGGCGGGATCGACAAAATATCCAGATGTTTCACCCATGAGGCATGTTCCAGGTATATCGTACAGCTTCTGACCTAGTCCTAACAGTAGACCACTTGCGCCTACTATACCAGATGCTGGATGTTCTTCTGAATAAGTGACTCCCAACTCTTTCATGGTCTCTACCATATCTGGAGTCGTTGAAGCACCTAATACCCTTGGTTCATCTACAAGTTCTCCTTGACCATATCCACCCAATGCAAATATTTGGGAAACGTTGAATTGCTTTGTTATGGACAGTACTTCATTGGTAAGCTGATACTGTCCCTGTGGTGTCATGCCCTGATAATCTCCCGTTAAAAGAATAAGGTCTTTTTCATCTTCGCCAACATTTTTCTTGTAATATAACTGATTATTTACAAGCTCAGCTATACCATCATCATCTACTAAGACCTGAGGTGGGAAAAATATCGAGTAGATCTCAGCCATTTTATTAAACTCGATCTGATCGATCAAATGCTCAACAGCAAGTTTACCCACATTCCCTACACCGGGAAGACCTTCGATCAATATTGTATCCTCTAATTCTGGTTTCTCTATGAAATCAATGATTATGTCATCCATATTATCATATCCTTTTATCACATATATTAAGACTTCTTCTTTTGTCTCCTTCGATACTCACCGTATCTATCTTCGGGTGAAAATTTAGGTGGCTTAGGATTGATAGTCTTCTCATCACATTCTTTACAATAATTCCTAAGAGTATATGAACTACACGAAGGACACTTCTTAATCTTTTTCATTTTAGCTCTTGAATGTCAAGTATTGATTAAAATATTTAAGGATTGTTGAAAGGGGTTTTTGTTTTACTTGATTAAGATATGAACCATTCACTCATTCCTTGAGTATTTCTTTATACTCTGGTATCACATCTTCAGTGAAAGATTTCATACCTTCTGACGTTTTATGATGTACCATCATGTCTTCGATGACATTGAACGGAATCGTAGCTATCTCTGCTCCTATCTCTGCGCACTGCCTCACCTGTCTAGCTGTTCTTATACTTGCAGCGATTATCTTTGTATCAAAGTTGTAGTTCACCAATATCTGTTTTATCGACCAGACCAGATCAACACCGGAGAGTACGCCTTCAT
>CAYSTL010000043.1:0-13245 GCA_964433785.1 uncultured Thermoplasmata archaeon | reverse complement strand
ATCGTGGAAGTGACAGTAATAATTTGAATGAATTAACCTCTACCACAAAAACCACCTATACCGATACATCTGTTAAAAACGGTGAAACTTATTATTACAAAGTTAGTTCAGTGAACAGTAATGGAGAAGGAGATAAGAGCGAAGAAGTTAGTGCTACCCCAAGATCTGAAGAAGAAACCGTTCCACCTTCGAATCCAAAAGATATACATGCTGAAGGAAATGAAGATGAAGTGACCTTAACATGGTCTGCTCCAAATGACAATGGTAGAGCAGAAATAACCAAATACAAGATATACAGAGGAAAAAGCAGTGAAAGTCTTACTGAACTTACTACTACAACATCTACTAGTTACTCTGATAAAAGTGTATCAGAAGAAAATACATATTATTACAAAATTAGTGCATTAAACGACGCTGGAGAAGGAGATAAAAGCAAGGAAGTAACAGCCAACATTCAACCAGATAATCAGAACAACGATAACGGAGATGATAAAGGATTACCAATTACATACATACTTTTGGGAGTGTTTGTGTCTGTAATTGCTATAGCGACATTTATTATAATGTACAAAAAATCCTGAACAACTTTAATTTAAAAGGTTAGGTAAAAAAACCTATCCTTGCATTTCAATCCACTTCTTTATTTTCATAAATAGGGATATATCTAATCACGTTTTCATTTTCCATCTCTAGCGTATAAAAACAATCATTCTCTTTATCTGAAAATACAATTTTAGAATCATTTTGATCGATATTAAATTCTACCATAGTTAGACTTTCTCGATTTACTCCTATATTTTTCTCTAACCAATTTTCAGCCACATTTATTCTTTTATCTTTGTTAATTTCCACTTGCTCTCCATTACTAGAATCCTCGATAACATCAGAGTTTTGATCTTCTATCATATTTTCATCATGATTGTTTACAGATTCTAAACGTGCTTTTCCTACTAATTTAAGCTCATCCCCACCGACTATACCAGCCTCGTGGACAGTTTTTCTTTTATCTAGAGTTTTATCTTCATTTAACAGGACATAGTTCTCTAGATCACCGTCTTCGATCCAGAAATTGACTACTCTTCTTAAAATATCTTCTATCTTATTGTGCTGTTGAATCTCTATCATTATACTATCGTTTTTTGGGGGATAAACCAGTTTTATTCTAGCAGCCATAAAAATCACTCTTTTATCTTATCAATTCGATATCTATGTAAAGACTATTTTGATCAAAATATGATCCAGATCCATCAAGAGCGCTTGGATTCCCATATTTACAAGTCATCCTTAATTTATGTAGGCCCTTTAACAAACCGATCTCTCCGCTTTCATTGTAAAGAGGAATTTTCTTAGGCAGTGAATATTGACCGTTATAATCCATAGTTTCCCATCTGATCACATAATCAGGATCACCACATAATCTAACAATGTTTATCTTTTCAAAAATTCCGTCATCAAAATCTACTTCGATTACCTCTGAATTGCCATTACCATGGATAAATACCTGTTCGGCCTTTTCACCGATAAACTGTATTTCAGATTTCAGGTTCTTTAAAGTCCTTCTTGTATCGTAATACTCAACACTACTATAAACTGCAGGTATAGCGATTGCTAATACTAAGGATATGATCAAAAGTTGTAGAGGCATACCCTCTAAACCTTTTTCATCTCTTTTCAACGATCTCTTCAACATGTCATCATCAACTCATCTAGAAACCACGACTAAACTCTTCGATACTTTGTTATTAGACCGAGGGTTTTCTGCTTCGAAAGTGATACACCCAGATTCGAGTTCTATCCCTGATAAATTAAAGATCACTTCGCCTTCACTATTTGTCATATTTGGAATAAATTCATCCTCCAATCCACAACCGGTGATGACCACTTTTATGTCTTCCATCGGATCATCATCAGAGTCCAATACTGTGACTATTAAATTTTCATCATAACTTGTATTTATATCTGATATCTCTTCATCAGAGTTAGTATCTTTCTTTATCACTAATTTATCTAATCTTCCTTTATGTGACTTGGGAAGCCAATTAAGCAAAATCCCTATAGCTATAACAGCGACTATCACTACGATTATCAGTTTAAGCGGTATACCAATTATTCCTTTATTATCTTCATTGACTCTTCTTTTCAATTTTTAACCTCTCTTCCATACCTAACATAATCCTTTACGATAAGGATGAGAAAATCAGAAAGGATGAATATATTAATATTTTAGGGACTGTAAACCATCCGATTTTTAAAAATTGTCTGATATAATCCGTTAAACTATCAGAAATAATAAATATCGCTATTTTGTAAAAAACCTGATGATAGAAGATCTCTTGGATTTACAGATATTTTGGGTTGTATTGATTTCAATCTACGCTGTATTTATAACCATATTTACAAAATTCACCTATGAATTTATGATAAAAAGAGACTTAAAAGAGAATGTTGCTGTTTATTATAATAGAAAAATCGTTCATATAATCGGTGGTGGAGTTCCTTTATTGATGGTTCCCTTCGTTTTTAACTCACCTTTTTATCCTCTTCTGACAGGTCTTATTCTAGCTGCTTTCACATATATCCCTTTCAAAAGAGGTAAGATACTTTATTGGGTCCAGACAGAAGAAAATATGAATGACGTTAAGTTCTGTTTGATGTGGGGCGTTATCGTTTTCATCCTCTGGTACGCTTTAGGAAGTCCATGGATCGCTATCATACCGCCAGCCTTCATGGCATTTGGTGATGCAGTCACTGGATTGGGTAGGAACTTTTTCTTCCAGAAAAGGACGAAACATCCATTAGGTAATGTCTTCATGCTTATCGTTAGTTTACCCATAGGTTATTTCTTCGCAGGTATAGAAGGTCTAGCTATATGGGGTGTGATAGCAGCATTAGTCGCAACCTTTGTTGAGAGATATGAATTCGGGCCTATAGATGATAATATATTGATAACTGTCTTTGCTTCGATAGTCTTGTTCATAGGTAATTATGTAGGACCCATAGTTTGATTTATGTAAAGATATAACATGATAATAAAATCTTAATAAATTATATTAAATTTTATTATATCTTCCCAAAATAGCAAATTTTATTATAGTCACCTTGTTACGAGTTATGGTAATCATGAACATTGACAGTATCCGTAAAGATTTTCCACTTATAGAAGATTATACCTATTTTGACAATGCCTGTATGACTATCAAACCGTATTCTGTTATCGATGCAACAAATGATTATTACACTTCCTATCCCGTTTGTGGTGGTGGAAGGGTTCCAAATGTTTTAACGAACAAAGTAGATGAAAAAATTAGAAGAGGACGAGAAGCAATCAAGAATTTGATAAACGCAGATTCAACAGAAGAACTGGTATTTACTAAAAACACTACAGAAGGTATAAACCTTGTTTCTAGAGGATTGGACCTAAAAAAAGGAGATATCGTCTTATCAACCAATAAAGAACATAACAGTAATCTAGCACCATGGGTACAATTGAAGGATAAAGTCGGTATAGAATATGACCAGATCCCTTTCAAAGATGATGGTGAGCTCGATCTGGAAATACTTAAAGAAAAGATGAGTAAAGATGTGAAATTGATATCCATGGTCCATACAAGTAATGTTGATGGTACTACTATACCTGCGTCTGCAGTTGCTGAAATAGCCCATGATTATGGTGCATTATTCATGTTGGATGGTGCACAGAGCGTACCGCACAGACCTTTCGATGTAAACAAAGAGAAAATAGACATACTCAACTTTTCAGTACATAAGATGCTTGGTCCAACTGGTGTAGGGGTTCTATATGCTTCAGAAGAGATTTTAGAAGAACTAACTCCACTAGCAGTAGGTGGAGGCAGTGTAATTGAATCCACATACAAAGATATCGATCTGAATGAAATACCTCATAAATTCGAATGTGGACTTCAAAACTATTCCGGCTTATGTGGTGTTGAGGAAGCAGCCAACTATATCATGGACATTGGCCTTGAGAATATAGGTAAGCACGAAGAAAAATTGAACAAATATGTAACTGAAAGATTGAGAGATGATGTGAATATTATCGGTCCAGAAGATCCAGAGAAACGGTCGGGAATATTCAACTTCTATATGGATGACAAGAGTGCAGAAGAGATAGCAAAACACCTTGAAAAGAATAATATTATCGTACGTTTCGGTAGAAATTGTGCTTATTCCTGGTACAACTCTGAAAACATAAAAGAGGGTGTTAGAGCATCATTCTATATCTATAATTCTATGGAAGAAGCTAAGAATTTCGTTGATGTGATGGGAGATCTGATCTGATAGAGTTCTAAAATATTAATTATTTGATCATACCAGATACATCACCAGTACGAGTATTACTGTTATCAAAAATATCAATATCCATTCATTCACACCAAATAATTCGGGGAGTGTAACATTACCTAGATCTGGTTTGTGTAATTTACTTCTAACAGCTGGATATATGGATGCATAAATTCCAGCTCCAGTTAAAATTCCTATAACCCCAATAAGTGCGTGAAGCGAACCTGAACCTACAGCACCTACAGAAGTTCCTGGGCAGTATCCCAATAAAGAGAAACCTGCTCCAAATATCAGTCCGCCTATTATTATCGGATACACATTGCAGGGCTTCGGTTGTAATTCTATCAGATCTAAAGCTTTCATCGCATAAATCCCAATCATACCGACTATTATGGCAGCAAACATTATCTTTAGAACTGTAAAATCTCTTAAGAGGAGCTGGTTGACTATGACATCGTATTTGGTCGCACCGCCTTTTTGAAGGAGGAATCCAAATACTACCCCTATAATAAATCCGATGAACAGCTGTAAATTTTTCTTATTGTGTAACTTTTCAAACATTCAGATACCCCCAATAAACACGTAAAGAATGAAAGCAGTCGCTATCCCCCCGATGAAGAAACATATGAATGCTAACCAACTACCTACTGCCATCTGTATCGTACCGCTGATACCATGACCACTTGTACATCCACCAGCCATTCTAGCTCCGAATCCTATGAATATGCCGCCTATGAATGCTATGATGAATCTCAGTAAGAGTGTATTACCGAATGCTTCTTTCCAGATATCGGGAATCGTTTCAACACTAAATGTTCCAGATGTCAAGGAAGAGATCAGTGCACCGAACAATACTCCAAAAACAAGCATCCACTCCCAATCAATTTTTGGTATGATTTTTTTGTAGTATTCTTTCTCTTCAACTTTCTTTCCTCTGATAGCTTTTTCAGTCATACCACTAGTCCTAGCGAAGGCAGTTGAACAACCGATGGCTTTATCTGATAAAATAAAGCTTATCCAAACGAGTACGCCAATACCGATGCCAACAATGTAGGGAGACCATCTGGCAGATAGGAACCAATCCATGATTTTTCACTCACTTTCATAATTAACTTACTGTATATTATTATGTTGTTATTATCATAGGAAAGTATTTACTCTAATATGAATTATTATATAAAGGGGATAACGATGTTAGTAGGAAAAAAATTTCCAGAATTAGAGAGTGAGAGCTTATCAGGTAAGCAAATCAAGATCCCTGATGATCTTGAAGGAGAAATCAATCTTATCAGTGTTGCTTTCGTAAGAGAAGCACAAGCCATGCTCGATTCTTGGGTAGAACCTTTTCAAGAGATGTGTGAAGGAAAATCAGCATATGAATTACCGATGATCGATGGATATTTTTGGAAGATATTTTCAGGATTTATAGACGAGGGTATGAAGACTGGAATACCCGCAAGAAAACATGACTACGTGGTTACTTATTACGGTGATACTTCGAATTTTCGAGAAAAATTGGAAATGGATGATAAGAATTTAGGATACGTATTCCTTCTAAATAAAGAAGGTGAAATTATCTGGTCAGGAAAGGGTTTTGCTGATGAAGAAGGACTCGATGAGATGGCTAAACATCTGAAGAAGGAGTGTTCTATATAAGTACCATAAAGAATTTTACTTACTATTACATGATAATAAGATATGACTGATAAAGAGGATCATTCAAAATCTACGAACTGTAACCGTTGTGGAGTTCCTATGAAGATATTAAATCTGGAATGGGGAGATAAAGATTCAGCTAACGAACTGATAACGATATTAGGAACATTGATTGATGATGAAGATGTTCCCAGAGAGCCTATAGATTACAGTGAACTCGATATCGAATACTGCAGTAAATGTGGTTCTATCGATGTACATTTAGAATGATCATATTGACAATTATAAAAAATCATATCATACTTCAGAATTGAACCACTCAGGTAATCTTCTATACCTGTAATGGTCTCTTATCAGTTCTTCATACATTTGAACAAAATAAGCATTGAATTTCTTTAAATATCTCACACCTTCTTTTGTTATCGATATCTTATACTTTCTTTCTCCTTTATCTATCTCTATCAGTCCATCATCTTCCAAGTTGTTCAATACCTTATTCGTCATGTGATGGTTTGATTTGATCTCATGTGAAATCTCATATTTGGGCAAAGTGGGAATATCTCCTTCAAAAACATCATCAAGTACTTCATCTAAATCTGTTTGATATATATCTATGTTGAGCTCTTCCGCAAGGCGGTTCAATGCTAGACACGCATATAATTCCCAATTTTTGTATTGACTCTTCTTGGAACCCATCAATATCTCCTTTCTATCTCTGCTTCAGGTAAAAAAGGAAAGAATGAATAAGTCTCACCTTCCTCTATCACGATCTGGATCATGCTTTTCATGGGGCCACCACCTGGTCCTTCTCTCAGCTCTATCGGTTCGCTCAAAACAAATTCAACCAGATCTTCATCTAGATCGACAAGCTTATCCGACTGCTCGGAAGTTAAAAGCACAGCTCTCAAATACTTTGGTTTTTCACCTGATTCCTTTTCTAAACCTCTAATTACATCTTTTACTTGATCCCTATATTTCATACAATACTCTAAATCTATATCATCACTTTCGATGCTTCTTATCAAAAGGACATAATCTAAATTACTATCAGATATATGAGAAATATCAAAATCATATTTATCTCCAGAACAGCCTTTAATTTTAGTACCTTCCATGATACCAGTACTAGATTTTTTTAATGATCTGATCAAACGTCCATCTTTTTTCATCAAGTACCTCTCAAAACGTTGCAGCTCATCTTTACCTTCAGGAATGAACGGTGTTTCATTCTTTCCTATACTTTCAACAATCCCCGTTTGTATATCAAAATATTCTAAGAATTCTTTTATATAACTGGTGAACAACCATCCTAATACAGATAAAGGTATCAAAACAAATTCGATAGATTTCCAAAGTAATCCAAAATCACCATATTTCGGTAAAAAGAAACCAAATTCAGAGGTTATAAAGGTAATATGTAAAGAAAAGTCTATGGATAATAAAATCATAACCAATAAGAACAGGGTAGAAGCATAACCGATCTGTTTTCTCAATTGAGGTATCTCCAAAGATACATCTTCAGTAAAAGATCTTGACGATTTATAGGGATCAACATGTGATATTTCGATCGAATAATCTTCCTCAAATTCACCTTCCTCTCTAGAACTCTTCCATAATTCTCTCAATCCTTCAAACCTTGAATATAGAACATCTAAGAATCTGTAGGACTGAAATATGATCAATAGTATGAACATAGATAAAGCTATCAACACTATAGTTCCAAATAACTTTAAAACGTAGATCAAGATTGTCAGTGATAGCATATCTGCAAAACCAAGATAGAATTGAATGGTTTGGACTGAAAGGGAAATAAAGAAAAAAACTATAAGAGCCAAGCTCACAGCCAAACTTGACAATATAAATTTATTTAGTTTAGATTCATGGTCGATAAGTTCTTTAGTTAAACCTAAAAAACCTTCCAAAGGTCCCTCTATGGACCACCGAAGTGAAAATTTTTTAAAAAATCTATCACCCTTCATAATATTCAAAATGAAATCTCAATTCATACTATATAAATATTATCGAAACTTTTTTCCGAAGATGTTTTTCTAAACAGTTGTTCTCTTCGTTATATATCCTTCATAAGCCTACGTATTGATGAGGCGAAAAAAGATGGAAGAAAGAAAAGAAAATGAAGGCCCCTCCGACAATGAGGGAAACAAACAAAACGAGCCAAAAAGACAACAAGAACCACAAGCATATAACTATCCACAGAGGAGACCACCGAAAAGAAAGAAAAGTCAAAAACCCAACTTTGCAGGTGCACTGCTTTTAGTTGTTGCAGTATTAGGGATACTATTCTCTCTAATAATGGTCGGTAGTGGTTTTTTCTTAGATGATGTTGACGATTGGACGATGATCAGTAACGGTACTACAACAATTGAAGGTGAAGTTGTTGATGAGAACGGTGATCCTGTTGCAAACGCTACAATATATGTTATAGATACTCATCTACAGACTGAAACCAATTCTGACGGGACTTACAGATTAGTTGGAGTTCCAAATGGATTCCAGGAGATCAAAGTGGAAAAATCAGGTTATAAAACTATAATCTTGAAAACTTTCGTAAATGATAACGACTCTACTAAAGAGAACTACAATATAAACGATGGAGAAATACACAGAGAAGGAAATGAATACGACTTCACAATACCAGATGGTTCGGGAGAACTCACATACGGTGTAAGTCCTGACACTATAGATAAGATATTCGGAGATATACATGGATTCCTAACGATCATAGGCATAGTAACAATCATATGTTCAATATTCGCTATGATAGGTGGTATATTCGCTATTAAAAGAGAACATTATGGCGTGGTAATAGCAGCATCTGTAGTCGGAATATTCTCATTTGGATTCGCGATCGGATCGATACTATCGATAATCGCACTGTTCATCATACTACTAGCATCTGATGAATTCGGATCTGAGGATGAGGAGTACTACTGAAAATGGAGAACTTGCTGAACAGGAGATGATCGTATGTCTCAGATCAAGATACGCAACTTAGTAAAAAAATATAATTCAGGGAATGTCGAATGTAGAGCTTTAGAAAATGTCGACCTAGAGATAAACAAGGGAGAATTTGTAGCGATAGTCGGCCCTTCCGGTAGCGGTAAATCTACACTACTTAACATGATCACAGGCATAGACAAACCGACTAAAGGCAGCGTTAAGATAGACTCTGAAGAGATCACAGAGATGAACGAGGACAAACTCGCTTCCTGGAGATGCAAGAACATGGGAGTGATCTTCCAGTTCTTCCAATTATTTCCTACTTTGACTGCATTAGAGAACGTTATACTTCCTATGGACTTCGCAAAAAATGGTAACGGCAATAGGAAAGGCATGGCTTTGAGAAATCTCAAACTTGTTGGTTTGAAAGACAAATCTCACAATCTACCGATGGAGTTATCAGGCGGAGAAAAACAAAGAGTTGCTATCGCTAGAGCTCTTGCTAATGACCCCGACTTGATAGTAGGTGACGAACCTACCGGTAATCTTGACACCCATACAGCAGATAGGATGTACAAACTGTTAAGGTCACTAAACAAGAGAGGAAAAACAGTCATATTCGTCACCCACAACATGCAGTTGGCAGAAAAAGCTGACAGGACAATCGTTATCAGAGATGGTAAACTGGTGAGCTAGGGGGTGAAAAAGTTGTCTTCAGTTCTGTTAAAAAAATCGTGGCGTGACCTTAGTAAGAAAAAGGCACGCACTATTTTTGTTATCTTGACGATCGCAATAGCTGTTAGTGGTATAGCTATCTTCAGCGTTGCTCCTATGAGTAATGAGATAGTAAGAGATGAGGTTGAGGAAAACAATCTTTATGAAGTGCAGATAGTTTTAGATGGGGGTATAGATTATTCAGATGTTAAAGACCTAGAAAGTATTCCCAATATTAAAACTTCAGATGGCCATGTTCAATATACCACAAAAATATATGTGGATGAAAAACGGATGGACGCAATGTTCATCGGAGTCAATAAATTTGATGAGCAGAAATTGGACCTGATAAATAAAAGGAAAGGAGAATTACCAGGGAATTATCAGGTATTAACTGAATTGGATAATTCAAAGAAAGCTGTTTACAAAGGAGATATAGGAGATACATTTAAAGTAGTTAATAACCAGGGTAAAAAAACTCAAATTGAGATCTCTGGAAAAGGAAGAAGTTTAGCCTACGGATGGCCACCAAACGCGGGTATAGCAGCGTTTTATACCGACAATCAAACAATCGAAGATATAAGTGGTATCAAAGGATTCAATGTGATCGAATTCGATCTTCATAAAACCGATAACAAATCAATAGAAAATACCGTAGAATCTATCAAATACAGATTATCAAACAATACTGATAACGTAACCTTTGCACAGATGCCAGAGATAAGAGAACAAGGTACCTGGCCAGGTAAAGATCAGATGGAGAGTACGGCTTCATTACTTCATATCGTGGCTTATATAGCTCTTTTCAGCAGTGTATTCTTGATAGCTAATACGATGAACTCTTTCGTGAAGGAACAGGTGAATGAGATAGGATCTATGAAAGCTATAGGTGCTACGAAAAAACAGGTATTAAAATCGTATTTCATGACTTCTTTGTTACTAGGAATAATCGGTTCAGCAATTGGAACGATTTTCAGTATCTTCATATCTTATAAACTGGTCAACTTTTCCATAAGTACGTGGGGCTTACCACCACAGTTCAGTATACATTTACCAACTATATTGATCGGATTTTCAGCCGGTGTAGGTCTAACGGTATTAGCTTCATTACCAGCCCTGTACAAAGTAATGAAAACTAACACAAAGGACGCTATGAAAGACCAGGGGGTATCAGGGAACTTCGGTAAAAGCAGGATAGATAAGATTCTGATGAAAGCAAAAGGGATACCCAAATCGATCCAGATGGGTATCAGAAATATCGCTAGAAAGAAAGGAAGATCGATAGCTACGATCCTACAGATATCGATAGCGATCGGAAGCATGCTTGCATTGAGTACTTTAGGTGCATCGATATATACTACGATAGACGGTGAATTCGATTCATATGATTTCGACGTCTCGGTTAACAGTGCAGATCAATCTTTATTCAATGAGAGTAATCAGATAATGCTTCAAGAGGACCATAGGATAAAAGATGTTGAGGGTGTTTATCGAACCCAATTCGAATACAGGGATACATCATTGGTCATAAACGGCTTCGATCATAATACTGACTGTTATACACCTCATATAAAAGAGGGTAGTTGGTATGAAAGTAGACACCAGAAAAACGGAGATCGGGTCATAGTTATCACTAAAAAATTGAAAGATGATCACGATCTAGGTGTTGGAGATGATATCACATTCGATACTCCTCTTGGAAAAAAGGAATTTAAGATAATAGGGATAGACAAAACTCTCATGAATAATGGTAACGTAGCGTTTATACCTATAACTACTCTTCAAGATATATACGATAACCAGGGAAAGGTTACAGGATTCTTTATACAGTCATATACAGAAGATCATGATGAGATCGATGCACTAGCTGTAGATATTGAGGATAAGATGGTCAAAAATGGATATCCTGCAAATACGAATGTTCTGTATTTGATGAAGGAGAGAAACATAGCTCAAAATAGATCCACGATGCAGATGGTCTATTTACTAGGGCTGCTTATAGTAACTATAGGTGTAGTAGGGCTAACAAATACATTGAGCATGAATATCGTTGAAAGGATAAAAGAAATAGGAATACTACGAACTATAGGTGCTAGAGGATGGGACCTAAGGAGTATATTTGGATTCGAAGGCATAACTTTAGCATTGTTTGGATGGATACTCAGTATTCCTATCGGATATCTCATGGGAAGTTATATAGTAAATTCATTCAATGATGTATTCTCTGTAGAACTGATGATGGTCTATCCACTCAAAGATGTATTCATCAGCCTTGGGGCAATACTGTTACTAACGACAATAGTGATGCAGTTACCCCTACTAAAAGTGGTTCGATTCAAACCCGGAGAAGCACTTAGATACGAATAAAAAAGAGGGTAACATACCTTCTTTTCTTTCTCCAAAAATTTATCTATTTCTTTTATCTTATACCATCTATGAGTTTATTTATGGGTATAGGGGCGACTTTATGTCTAGGTCTGATAATAATACTTATTATAATCTTGATTCTAGCACTCTTTTTCAGTCTATTAATAGAATTTTTACCAGCTACTATTCTAGCGATAATAGTATTCTTTATCACCGGAGGAGACCTATTTTTATCAGCGATAACTTTCCTTTTAGTCGCTTTCGTGATGAGCTTGATACGTTGGTTCAGATGATATAAATAAAAATTAGGGTTGAAGTTGCTTATCCGTAGAGTGGTGGATGAGCTGTCCTTTCTTCCATTTCCTCTTGAGCCTTTTTAGTCTGATTGACAAGTTGAGATAGTTCTTGTTCTAACTGTTCAGCACTTTTTATGAGTTCATCAGTACTTATATCTAGATCTTTATAATTGGCAAAAATCTCCAAGATCATAGCTGCAGCTCTAGGATCAGGCATATTTGTGTTTCCCTCCGCTAATAATCCCACTGCATCTAATTTATTTTCACTCGCATTTAACAATAATGAGCTTGAAATTCCTGATATCGCTCCTCTGTGGATCAGATCGATATCAAGTTTTTCAGCTAAATCCTCAGCCTCATGAGTACTTAACACACCCCATACTTTATCTTCTCTCGACTCCTCTCTTTGAGGGATTCCATCAAATATTATTACTTCTTTTACACCAAGGTCTTTGACCCAACCTATTACAGCCTTCGCTATTTTAGATGCTGATTCTGGTGGTATAACCATATCTGATTTAACAAGCATAAATCCTTTTCCTGCAAAGAATCTAACGGGTCTTCTAGGTACTCCGTCAAATATGACAGCAGTGGGTGGGAAATCGTCACAATCTAAAGAAGCTACCTGTTCTAACTCTAATGTGTTTATTATTTGCTCCGATGCTATCCCACCTATAAGACCATTCCCTGGAAATCCGGCTACTAAACAATCTACTTCAGGAATATCCCTTTCTTCGATTATGCGTGTCGACTCTTCCATAATTTTCCCCTAATTCCTAATCATCATCATGTTATATATCTTTTACATAGACGCGAGGTAGAATGCCTCCGTCTGTTTCGGAAATCTTTTTAGATTTCCAAATGTCGAATGAATACTCTGTATTCATGTAGATCATGAGGCATACTTGCCGAATGAAAAAAGGAATTATATTCCTTTGACTTCGAGGAATTT
>CAYSTL010000042.1:0-13348 GCA_964433785.1 uncultured Thermoplasmata archaeon | reverse complement strand
AATATATCATACTTAAAGATGTTTCTTCCTATCACTCAACTTTGCATCCACAGTTTTCACAGTACTCCGATCTTTCATCCAACTCGTTTCCACATTTCTTGCAGTAATTTGGTGCATCATCACCAAAATTTATCCTGATCCAACTATATGTTGCAAATATCATAACAACTGATAAAAATAATATGGCTGAGGTAAGATAACAAATCTCTATCTCAAATTCCAAAGAAAAATAGAATGTTCCTACCAATAAAAATCCATATACCGGGGTTCCCAAATAAACAAGATATGCCCTTTTGGTAGAACTTCTGTACACTTGATAAGCGATCAATAGAAAAGATATCGCCCAAAAGATACTTCCAAATATAAGCATCTCATGCGAAAAGGATATCACAAAACTTAATTCATAATAAAAATGATGAAAATAAACATTTGGTGATAGCAAAAATAATACGGAGAATATCAAAGTACTCATGATCCCAGCATATGTGATTACCCTCGTCTTTCTATCATTTTTCAGTACCGAACTATTTTTCAACCCAGTAAAAAACAGTAAATGGGTGAACCCAAAATAAAAGAATATCAAGGAATATAATACCACGCTTTTTTTGAAAGAAAACATTCTGAACGCATCATATAACATAATAAAGATCGTTATCGGTATCAGTAAGAATTCCACGGTCAAAAGATTATATCTTAAGGAAGGAATGTTCCAACTCGTCTCATCATCCTCCATTCGATCCACCTCCCCTGTATCTTAATTCATACCAGATGATAGGTGAAGATATCCCTACGAACAAGACAGCAAAGACATACGGGATCCAGGTAGGCTTTTCAGGATATGTTGCATAAGTAGAAGTGGATATATCTCTCAGATCATCGAGGTCATACCATCGATAGACAAAATACGTAAAAGCTATCTTATCTTTGTCGAACATACTAGATATCTCTGGTGAAACATCTTTGACCTCGATTTTATCCATCCAATCATAACACTGTAACTCGAGGTATGATCTCTCGAATTCCTCTGAACCCATCATCTTTTTAGAGAAAACTGCGACTTTTACTCCCCCTACTCTTTCAGATAACCCACTTATCACCAATGGATAATAGAGTTCATCCGTTTGAAATTCATAAAGTATAGGTTCCGCCTTACCACCTCTTCCTTCAAGGTCAACGACATCGATGACGAAGTATCGTATGTCCCTTTCAAGATAATCCTCAATGATATTTTCTACGGATGAATCCATCTCCCAATCCTGGATATCTTCTCCCTTAAATTTTCTCTTTACGATCTCACCAAAATATTCTGATGAATTGACCTCATATGCTGTGAGATTATGACTCCCTATATCGGTACTCCACTTCACAACAGCACCTCTATCTACCCCGCCCCTTGATAAGCCTATATCTTTTTTATACCCTCCCACAGAATACATCAGATCTGAAAGTATCTTATCTATCTCTTCAAAAACTTTATCATCACTCTCTTTAACGGATGGTAATGAAGGGAAAGGAATCACTCTAACAGCCTTTATTTTTCCGTCCGCTTCATGTCTGAAATCGGTGCTCAATATCATCTTTTCGTGTGTTTCGTTCCAACCGATGACAGCATTTTGACCAGGTTCAGATATTTTAGTGGAGGGATTTACTACTCCTGAATCAGCACAGGCTACTCCGATTGCTGCAATAGACACTAATGTAAATACTGTCAGCGCTAGTACCCTCTTCATACTTTTTATACAATCGTTAAAGATATATATTTTTTCTTATGAAAATATCCACATATCTATGTCAGAAAATTTATATTTTTTTCACTGATATCTTTTTAAATATCTTATAGTCTATATAGGAAAGACTGATATGATACTCGATTTACTCAAAAAAAGATGCAGTGTTAGAAAGTTCTCTGACAAAGAGATACCTAAAGAAAAGATAGATTACATCTTGGAAGCTGGAAGACTATCGCCCTCTGGGGGCAATGAACAGCCCTGGAAGTTCGGAGTTATCGATGACAAAGAGATGATCAAAAAGATATCTAAGATCGCATACGACCAGAGATGGATTGCAGATGCTCAACTCCTGATAGTACTCTGTGCAACTGTAATCAACGACGACAACGGTGGAAGAGATATACAAAAAGCAAGGTTTCCAGAGATCGATGACAAGATCAAAAATATGGATAGAGAGATATACAGTAAACTGAATCTAGAAGAACATCAGACCAAGATCCCAGGAACACACATGGTATTAGCTGCATTAGAGCACGGTATAGGTTCCACCTGGATCTCCTACTTCGATGTCGAAGAGTTATCCGATTTGCTAAATCTACCAGAACATATCATCCCCTCAGAAATACTGGCATTCGGTTATCCAGAAAAAGAGATGGCTCCTACCGAAAAGAAAGATATGGAAGAAATAGTGTTTTACAACAAATACAAAGGATGATCACATCTCTGCCAATATCTCATCCAAGAAATCTTCTACTTTCTCCTTATATCCTTCTTCCAAAGGTCCCTTCATACCTTCTACTTTGATCTTTAAACCATCACCGACTTCTTTCAAACCAGTACCAGACAGCTTCTTCCTCATCTTCTCTATAGCCTTGGATTCCTCGTCCAAGCATGTGGTTATCAAGGCATAGTTAGCTCCCTCATCTGATATCTTCTTGATATACCTTTTAACCTTCCAGGGTGCACTACCGATGTGGGTCGGAGCACTTATTATATATAGATCTGCTTCGGGGAGATCTTTTACCTTGGCTTCTCTAACGAAATATAGCCCTGAATCATGCCCTTTTTCTTCCAAAACATCCTTTATATATTCACAAACTTCTTCCCCATTACCATATTTTGAATCGTAGATTATATTAATATCCATCTAAATCGCCTGAGTAAGTAAAATATTATTAAAATATTTAGATTTGTCTCCATTTCATCACGTACTTTTTAAAAAATCTATTCAATAACTTTAAATTAAAGTAAATTATTATTTTACTGAATAAGTGTAAATCTGGAGGAAACGTATGTTCGACAAAATTTTGATCGCAACAGATAACTCACCTCTAATCCGAAGCGGGATGGAATATACCAGCAACTTATTTCCTGATGCTGAGTATCATCTGGTAAACGTTTTAAACACGAAAGATAAAAGCGTACCTAAAACCAATTTGATCGAATCTCGCATGAAAAAAGAAGCTGAAGAAGCTATTTTCCAGAGTAAAAAAATCCTCAAGGACATGGGTGTGGAAAGGATTAAAACAGCTATGCCGATTGGAGATCCCTCTGAAGAGATCTTAGATTATATCAACAAAAATCAGATAGATCTTCTGGTGATAGGAACTCATTCCAAATCTGGTGCACAAGAGATACATATCGGTGATACTTCCAGTGATATCCTAAAAGTTGTATCTATACCTTCATTAATAATTGCCAGGCGATTTGATCCAATGATACCAAAAACAATCTTCAATCCAACAACTTTCAGCAGTTATTCAGTAGATGCAACTATGATCGCTCTAGATCTTGCGGAAATGTTTGATGCAAGCCTGACCACTTATCATATCGGAAAAAAGGATCCTGGCGCAGCTTCAAGACGTATAAAAAGAGTTGCAAAAAAAGCTGATATTGATTTTGAATTGATCGTAAATAAAGGAGCTACTGAAGAAGAGATCCTTGATGAATCCGCAAAGTATGATTTTATGGTAGGAAGCAGAGGACGTGGCAGTTTTCTTTATAAATTGAGGTTCCTATTTCCAAAGTTTGCATTCAGTAAGATAGAACGTATACTCATCGCTGAAAGTGAAGTTCCATATATTATGAGCGGGGATTAGACCATCTCAAAATCTTAAAGATAAACAGCTTATACCCCCATCCAATTTTTTGAACTCGGAAACATCTATAGTCAGTGTGCTGAAACCCTTCTCTTCGATCAAACTTTTAGTCCTGGGGTAACCCTCAGGAAGTATCACTTTCTCATTCACACAGATACAGTTAGCCGCGTACATCTCTATATCAGGGACTTCTATGAGATCATATTTCTCAAATTCAGACCTATCCTTTAACTCTCCAGATACAACACATATATCATCACCTAGATAAGCTACACCCGTTTTAAGATGGAGCATATCTTCGAGTTTTACAGAAAAAACCTTGTAATCATACCCTTCAACGATATCTTTGAACTGTTTTAAACCTTCTTTATCGGTTCTCTGAGACAAGCCAACATAGAATTTATTTTCAATCCTCATTACATCTCCACCTTCTAAGGTTCCAGGTGGTCTTATCCTTTCTACCTCTTCATAGAATTTCAAAAGAGGTTCTAAAATGGACCTTTCCTCTCCCTGTCTAGGCTCAGCCCCTAGATTACACACTACAGCTACATCCTCAGTCAAAACTGCAGTGTCCTCCACAAAAACAGAATCGGGATACCTTTCATCCCCATCTAATACTTCTACTTCTAGTTCACACTTTTCTAATGATCCAACGTAATTTTTATGCTGTTCAAGAGAAGAATGATAATCTGGTGGAACATCTACGGAACTTATACCATCCACTATCTTCCCAGTGGGCTTTTTTGTCAATGCATTTTCAAATTTCATATTGTGATCTACCTTACTTTATATCACCTTATGTACATAAATATTAGGAAAAGAAAGCTGAGATATAAAAATTCAAACACAAAGGGTCAAGATACCCTGATCTTAGGCAGAGTCCCACATCTTATAGTAAGGAGTTAAGACCTACAGATTCAATGAATTTTTTAGATACTAATCTCATTCTTTTTTACGATATTTAGGATTCGGGCGAACGCTGGTATAATTTTTAGGGATAGTATTTTGTCTCACTTTTATAGCTCCAAATTCTTCAGAGACCTTTTTTTCCCTTTCACGTACCTCTTTCAACTTCTTTCTACGGATCTCCTTCAAAAACATCTCTTCATGGGTCTCTTCATGATCTACAAAATTTATATCTGGCAGTAGTTCTCTCCCGCATTCTGGACATCTATACAAATCCTTAACTTCTTTATTGCAATGAAAGCAATATGGCATATTTTCACCCTGAGGTGTTATTAATGTATATGTCTGATAATTAATAAAGTTTATTATAAGTTTTTATAGAGTAAAATATTCAAGGTCGCAATACAATAGATATCAATCCCTTACTAAGATTTTTACATCAATCCTAAGATAACTCTAAATACTTGTCAATCCATATTTTAAATTGGGTGAAAATAAATGACCAAAATAAAGATTAAAGATAGAAAGGAATCCAATGTTTTGTGTGTAGAACATGAGGGGGACTACAAAAATATTCCACACGATGAGTACTTTAAAATGCTCAAATCCTGGGCTAAAGAAAATAAGGCAAGACCTTACTCTAAACCGATTGGTATATTTTACGATGATCCTGGAAAGAAAGAAAAAAACGAACTTAAAGCAGATATCGGTATCCCTATCAAGAAGAAGAAACCGACCTCTGGAAGCATGCATATAAAATATCTTCCTAAGATGAAAGTGGCACAGGCCAAATATAAGGGAACTCAAGATGATATGAAGAAAATCTATGATGAGATATATGATTTTATAAAAGAAAAAGGTTACAAACCTAATGGTTCTCCTATGGAGATATACAAGGGTAAAACTAAGATGGTCGAGGGAAAAAAAGTGATGAAGGGTATTATCCAGATACCGATCAACAAGAAAAGATAGATGTTAAAACGCATCTATCCCTTTATCGTACAATTTTCTAGATCTCTTGGATATTTTGTGATGATCTCCACTCCTTTTTTCTTGACTACCACAGTATCCGAATGTCGAAAACCGCCATAATCGTTCAGGTATATTCCGGGTTCTACACTCAACACCATATTCTCTTTTATCTCCCAATCATCTCCGACGTCAAAGAACGGTGGTTCATGGACTCTGGTTCCCAGACCGTGTCCAGTATGATGTCTCCAGTGCTTCATTATACCTTTTTCTTTATAGTATTCTTTGACTTTCTTCTCAACATCCGACATCTTGATACCGGGTCTTATCTCATCAAAAGCTATCTGCTGAGCATCCACCATCATCTCAAAATACTTCTTCTGTTTTTCACTGGGATCACCAACTACAAATGTCCTCTCCAGTTCACTGAAGTAACCATCCATGACGCAAACAGATGTCCCTCCCAATATATCTCCATCTTTTATGGTCTCATTGGTAGCCAAGGCGTGTGGTAGAGCTGAACCTTTGCCCACCTGTCCTCTATAGTAAGAATGGATAGGTAACGGTACCATACCTGACTGCTCATATCTATCTCCGATATCATCTAGAAGTTTTTCTGAAGCTTCCTTCGATGCATCCATGGTTATATCTATCTCAGATTTACCGACTTCTGTCTTCTCTTTGAGTATCTCCATACCCAGTCTTTCCCATCTCGCACTTTCTTTCAACAGTTCTATCTCTTCTTTATACTTGATAGCGAACGATCTCTCAAGTTCTTCTCGTATATCTTCTACATCAAAATCCGCCAATTCACTCAGTGATGGGCCGAAATATCCGTAGGAACTACCGTATCCATCTGTGTCCACCCCGACGTTATCAAAACCATAATCGTTCAATGTACTCTCCACCTTCTCCATGGGATGTGTTTCTCCAGGATAATCCGGATAGATGATAACATCGTCTATGTCATCCACCACTATCTCAAGGTGCTCTTTCTCTAACCTAGGTATGATCATGGTCTCTCCATAATCACTCAATATGTATGCGATAGGTCTCTCTGTAGGTAGAAAATTGAAACCTGTCAATCGAGAAATGAAATGTGGGCTGAAAAGACATAGACCATCCAGCTCTGATTTATCCAGTAGATCTAAAATTTCGTTCTTCCTTCTGCTTAAAGCATCTTTTTTCAGTTCAAGGGACATTATATCACTCACTTTTAGTTTAGCCCCTATAGGAATGATAAGTAAAAATATTATCTATAGATTTTCGGCAAGCTTAGTCTCACTGACGGTAGTAACTGCACCTAGGTTATCCTTTTCTTCTTTTTCATCATCAACCCTCAGGTACTCTTCTCCATCGATCTCTATCAGTTCAATCTCATCTCCAACGGTATAATCAAATTTTGTTTCTCCATCGAATACAAGGGTGAAATACTTATCTCCATCCTTTATCTTATCGACCACTTCTTTTCTACTCTCCTCGTAAGGATATCCAACGCCATATTCGTCCATCTTCTCATGTACTGATACTCTTTCGATCATCCCTTCTTCGGTGTACTTAACCCCTGATATCAAAAAATCAATCTCTTCGATCATATCATTCATAATATCACTCACAATATATCCTTAATATCTCTGCACTCACTCTCTATCCTTTCTACAGCTCTTTCTTGATCTTTGATATCTATATCCGGACGTTCATCCTCAAGTATAGATATCATCTCATGAGGTGTGTGCTCGTCTATCGCATTCAATATCTTGCCTCTGAACATCAATGCGATCATCTTATGATCTTCTACAAGATCTGCCACAGAATACCTACCATCGAGCCATTCATCATAATGCTCCTGGTCGATCTGACTTAGGTACTTTTGTAGGTTTACCATCAGGAACATGTTTTTGGTTGATGGTATATAAAAGTTGTTAAATCTGAGATATGTTGATAGAATTATTACAAATAAATAAGTTCAACTTCTAAAAATCCCAATCAGGATGAGGTCTTGGTAATCTCATTATGTCATCCAACTGTTTTAGCAAGTTGTTAGGAGCATTTAACTTATCGGTCACTGATAAACTGGTAGGTGTACTCACTCCTAGCCACAATCTTGTGAATGCACCCACTGATGCTTCCATCTCGGGTAGATCATCTGTAAATCCATCTACCGCTTTCGATTCTTTTCCCAATATGATCGTATATTTCCCTGATATCCCTTGCCAATCTGAATCTTCTGGCAGTTTGTCTTCGATGGGATCGTGCAGGTTTAGATTGAACTTCACTTCACCATACGGTAGATGTGTTTTTTCCAAACAGCTCTTCAGATCCAGTATCCTCATCTGCCAGTATGCGACAGCACTCATCTTGTTTTCAAATTTAGAGTCTTTAGTGATCCTTCTTTTATTGAGTGGTTTCTTAAGAAGGTCCTGTAACTGTATATCTCCAGGTTCTCTCATCCTTACCAGGTTTATCTGATCTCCCAGGTTTCTGATCAAAGCTAAAAGCTCCAAGAATTGATCGTAATCCTGATAAGTCATCCATTTTACTCTGTAAGGGCCTTTATCAGCATCATCGACCCCAAGCCACATATGATGAGTGATCTTTTCTCCAGATTCATCATAATATCCTAGACCAAAGTCGTTCTTCCAGAATTCCATCTCACCTTTTGTTCCTTTTGGTTTCAACAAGCTACATCTACCGTGTCTTTTCATCCGGTTTATCCTTGATTCGTACACCTTCTCCCAATCGTCCTTTGTGATCCTTTTTGGTGGCTCTGGATCCAAATCTATATCTATATCTGAAGGATCGAAACTTATCCAGTTCTCGTAGTTTCCGGTACCGTATCCCATCCTGTTGTAGAAACCCTGTTCGAACATACCCAGTGCTGACACATCAGCTCCTTTATCAACATCATCTGCTATCGCTTTAGCGGTAAGTTTCCCAGCGAAGCCCTGTTTTCTCGCGACTCTACTTGTAGTGACGCTGGTGACCGTTGAGAGATCTAATTCCTCGTCCAAATATTGAATAGTCCCTGGAACAGTCAAAACGAGACACTCTGGTTCTCCGTCCATATCCGCAACTAACGCGTTGCTGACCTTGAGGAAGATGTCCATCTTCTCCTCATCACCCTCACTTATCCAGCCAGTTTCTCTCCAGATGCGGTGAACAGCATCTTTGTCTTTTTCAGGGTCATATATCCTAAAGTTATCCATCCGAATCACTGATAAATGAAGATTAGGGAAAAGACATATTTAAAAAGATTGATTAAGAAAATAAAAAAGGTTTTTCTATCCGACCTATCTCCATAAACCGTATATAGCTCGGATAGGGCTTATATCTCTATAGTTCTTTTGTGTTCTTCTCATCTTTCTCACTGATATACCTATGATTAGGCCGTTATTTATATTTATTTTGAAAATAAAATTAGATAAGTACAATCATGAACAATAAATCTACAAATAAGAAGTTGGGAAAGTTTTTATCAAAATACTATATATAATCCAGTATGATCTTTACCTGTATTTGAGTTCCTTGGGCTCGTGTGTCACTCCCTTTCCTTCTTCTACTGTACCGACGACTTCGCCGTCTACTTCATCAGCGACATCCTCTGCGATAGATTCATCAACTATGACAGCGAATCCCATCCCCATATTGAATGTCTTGTACATCTCTCTATCAGATACATCACCCTGTTCTTGAAGAAAATCAAATATCGGTTGAGGTTCGATCGGATCTTCTATCACATATCTGTGATCTTTATTGATCCTAGTGATGTTCTTCAAACCACCACCAGTTATATTGGCCATCCCTTTGACCTCATAATCCTCGATAAGATCCATGATGGGTTTAACGTAGATCTTTGTGGGTTCTAACATGACCTCACCTATGACACCAAAATCCATCTTATCGTGATAGGTGTAAGGACTCTCATCCATTATCCTTCTAGCTAATGTGAAACCGTTGGAATGGATACCAGAGCTGGGCAAACCGATTATCTTATCTCCTTCTCCCACATCATCACCATCAATGATATCCTCTTTCTTAACAAAACCAAGTGCTGTTCCTGCTAGATCGAATCCTTTTACTATCTCTCCAAGTGTAGCTGTCTCTCCGCCGATGATGGTCATGTTAGCCATCTCTGCACCCTTCTGTAAACCTTTACCGATCTCTTCAGTCAATTCAGGATCTGGATCTTCCATCGCCAAGTAATCAACGAAGGCTATCGGCTCAGCAGCATGACAGATTGCATCGTTCACGTTCATGGCGATACAGTCGATACCTATGGTATCCCATTTCTTCATCTTATCCGCTACTATCAGTTTGGTACCAACTCCATCTGTACATAACGATAGAGCGTACTCACCAAAATCGACGAATCCGGTAAATTCACTCTTCAAAGGTGCACCGAGTCCTTCTCTTGCAAACAAAACAGTATCTTTCAAAGACTCGATGGCTTCGTCTTCCTTCTCGATGTCCACTCCAGCTTCTTTGTAGGATAATGGTGTCATGTCTAAACATCCTTTTAATATATTTATTACTTTTCGGTTCTAAAAGATTAAATGAAATCAATCAAATCTTGAAATTGTCTTCACAGAAAAGCGAATTTAACTACTAATAGAATGTTACTATATCCCTGTGCTGATCTTCTCTTCTGGATTTTAATAAATATCTTCCTATCCTTCATAAACATTCTTCTTAAGATGTAAATGAACCGCTGAGGAGATGATAATTACAGTGGCCAATAAAGATAATGCTAACCATGGGATGTAGATACTGAAACTTTCTGTTTCATAACTCCACGTATATTTTGACATGAAACCCAATATATCAGCAGAAAATGAAGCCATAGCAGTCAATATCAATGATAATGAAAGGCTGACAAAAATGATAACAGTCAATATCTTTAATTTTGATTCAATCTCTACCCCATCGTTTTCAGGCATGATAGGAGGGTAAATTCTTTTTATATAAATATTTTTCTAATATCAGCCCAAAATTATTATTCTTTTATCATATGCTATTTAATTGACCACAAAAACTTATATTAACACGTACGTATAAGAACAAAAAATGAGCATCATAAAAGGAGGCTTTTAATTGTCATTCCGCGAATATATAGATATTTTTGAAAAACGAACTGTGGAAGAAGAAGTTTCAGTCGATCTAGATCTAACAAAAGAAGCAAAGAAAGACCCTAGTCAGATCGTTTATTTTCCAGATTTCCCAGGTGGAAGGTCTGTTGTCAATCTTTGGGCTACTAGAGAAAGAGTAGGAGAGGCTTTAGGTGTCAAAAAAGAAGAGATCGTTGATCTTCTTGCAGACTCAGTAGATGATCTTTCAGATCCAAAGGAAGTGGGAGAAGCGCCGATAAAGGAAAACAGAGTTGATGATTTCGACCTGAGAGATTATCCCATACCAAAATATTATCCAAAAGACGGTGGAAGGTACATCACTTCAGGTGTAGTCTTTGCTGAATATGATGGTGTACGAAATCTATCGTTCCACAGGATGATGCTCATAGATGAAGATAAGTTCACTATCAGGCTCGTTCCTAGAAATCTTCACGAAATGTATAATGAAGCAATGGACAATGATGATGAACTGAGGATAGCTGTCGCTATAGGATTAGAACCTGCTATACTTCTAGCAGGTGCCACATCTGTTGATTTTGATGTCGACGAGTTGAAGATAGCCAATTCATTGAAACGTAATAAAGAAGGAGAAGATCTAGAAGTGACGAGACTAGAAGATGGACTTTTGGTACCTGCAGAGGCAGAATACGTTTTAGAGGGAAGGATTACTGAAGAGTTGGATGATGAAGGTCCCTTCGTAGATATCACCAGCACATATGATCATGTGAGACAGCAGCCAGTAGTAGAGATCGAGAGGATATGGCACAGGGACGATCCTGTTTTCCATGCTCTGCTCCCCGGTGGGTACGAGCACTTTTTACTCATGGGGCTGCCTAGAGAATCTGTTATGAAGAGAAAAGTGGGAGAGGTTACAGATGTTCAGGATGTTAGACTCACAGAAGGAGGATGCAGTTGGCTGCATGGTGTGGTATCTATAGATAAAGAAGATGAGGACGAACCTGAGAAAGCTATAAAAGCAGCCTTTGAAGGACACACTTCGATGAAAAAAGTGACTATCGTCGATGAAGACGTAGATATATTCGATGACGATGAAGTAGAATGGTCTGTAGCAACCAGATTCCAGCCAGATGAAGATATCTACGTTTATGAAGATCAGAAAGGTAGTTCTTTGGACCCATCAGCACCTGATTTAACCGCAAAGTGGGGGCTAGATGCCACGAAACCATGGGAAGGAGAAGAGTTCGACAGAGCAGATATACAGTGATAAAGATGGAAGAGGAACAAGTCCAAGAAGAGACAGAAGAAGATGATATAGAATATCCATACGAATTCGATGAAGATAGAAGAGAACTAGCTAAGATATATTCGAAACAAAAACTGTTCACTGGTTTGATCCAGGGAACGTTTCTTATCATACTTGTTCTTTGTATATTTTCATTCACACCTTTATCCGAGTACCTCCAATCATTCTCATTCAGTCTGATAGATGGTACATTCTTGGACCTGTACTGGCTGGGTGTAGCGATCTATATAATCTTGTTTTCAGCCATTATTTACCTGACTGGTCTTCCTTTATCGTATTATTCTGGATTCATAATCGAACACAAGTATGATCTGAGTAACCAGACCTTACCACAGTGGTTGAAGGATCAGGGAAAATCACTCGTCATCTCATTATTGATGGCAACTCCTATCATATTGGCGATCTTCTATCTTGGCAGTACGTTCCCCGATCTGTGGTGGCTATATGCAGGTATAATCTATTTCATAGTGCTCGGAGTCCTTTCCAACATATCTCATCTGATCATCATACCTCTGTTCTACGATACTGAGGAACTACAGGACGATGAGCTTAAGCAGAGATTGATTAAAATAGCTAAAAACAACGGTGTTCCAGAGGTAGAAAAAGTCGTGGTCGTCAAGGCAGGAGAGAAAACTGAGAAGGCTAACGCTGGTTTTGCTGGTATGGGGAAGACAAAGCGGATATTACTCTTCGATACACTGCTGGATAAATTCCATAAGAACGAGATAGAGAGTGTTGTAGCCCATGAGATGGGTCATTACGTACAGAAAGACACTCTTAGATTCATACTCATCGAAGGACTTCTCATATTCCCGATGTTCTATCTGACTGGATATATATTCAATATCTGGGCTGGATTCTCAAATATATATAACCTGCCTTTCTTCTTACTGATAATGTACGGACTGTATTCCATAGTCGATCCTATGATATTGGCATACAACAGATACAGAGAGAAGAAAGCGGATTCCTTCGCCTTGGACGTGATAGGTAGATCAACACCAGTCATTTCAACATTCAAAAGATTATCAGACATAGATCTGTCCGAATTAAATCCTCACAAATTGATAGAGATATTTTTCTATTCGCACCCACCACCAAATAAGAGGATCGAAAAGGCTAAAGAGACTTATCCTGAATGATATATATCTTAAAAACGAAAAGGATAAATAAGAAATACCCCTAAGAACGAACACGCATACCCGACTTAGCTCAGACTGGCTAGAGCGGGTGACTGTAGTTGAGAAAAACTCT
>CAYSTL010000041.1:10718-13548 GCA_964433785.1 uncultured Thermoplasmata archaeon | reverse complement strand
TGATCATCTCATTCTGACTATCGACCGTTCTTCCGATTCTGTTTATCTTCTCCAGCATCTCTCTTTCTCTGGGTGAACCACTGAATCCTTCTGCCGATTCTAGATGTAATATATTATCTCTAGTTGGTTTCCACATATCGATACCGTGTTTTGCTAACCTACCTGCGATACTGCCCATAACCCATAATAACATCACACCTACAAAATAAATCATAATCTGAACTAGCTGTCCAAATTCACCAGATGTAGACGGTGCCAATTCAGAGAACCCTTCCAAAGTATCCGGATTCATGAACACCTGGTAAACTATGTAGAATGTAAATATCAATAGGACCACTCCTAAAATAAAAACTATGATACCGGTATACTTTCCCAACAATCTATCATTCTTGTCTCTATCGTTCATAGTCTCATAATTAGAGTAAACGTATTTGAAATTTCTTAAAAACTCGATGAAAATTTTAATAAGATTAACATGTTGACCATTTTGCACAAAAGTGAGAAAGATGTGGTTCGTTTATATGCTCAGATTATCAGATGATTCACTCTATACTGGTATCACTAAAGATCTAGAAAACAGATTAGAAGATCATAGGGAAGGGAACGGAAGCAAATACGTTAGAAGTCGATTACCTCTTGAACTAGTTTACTGTGAAACAGCGGAAAACAGGAGTGAAGCGACAAAAAGAGAGATGGAGATCAAGGACCTATCTAAAGAAGAGAAAGAAGAGCTGGTCGAGTCGATGAAGGTGTGAATATGGGTAGAGGTAGAGTAAAGATATGGTTCGAGGGAAAAGGCTACGGTTTCATCAGGTCTCAGGAAACAGGAGATGAAATATTTTTCCATAGGGCTGAAATAGAATCAGATCAAAAAGTGATTGAGGGACAAAAAGTAGAATTCGAAGTTAAAAAAACAAGTAAAGGTCTTAAAGCTATAGATGTAAAACTACTCAGTTAAAAAAATAAAAAAAGGGCCAAGAGATATCCAAAAGGAGGCTTTGAACAAAGCTTCCCTATGTGTCGGGCCCTGTTGAGAATAATGTTATGTATTAATATTAAAGTTTCTTTTATAGTATCAAAATCAACAACGAAAATCGTTTACCATAAATCACTGTTCAAAAAAGGTTTATATGATTGGTCTTCAATCACAACGAAGAACAGAAGATGGACCTTTGTTATCAAGAGAAAGTGGGGTAAAGATGAGTGATCCAACACCTATGATGCGTCAGTATTATGAACTGAAAAACGAATACCCAGATTCTATCTTATTCTTCAGGATGGGCGATTTCTACGAGATGTTCGATGAGGATGCAAAGAAGGCATCTAAGGAGTTAGATATCACTCTAACAACCAGGGATAAAGGACAGGATGATCCCACACCGATGGCCGGAGTTCCCTATCACTCAGTAGACAGTTACTTACAGCGCCTGATAAAAAAAGGATATACTGTTGCCATCGCTGAACAGACTCAAGATCCTGATGAAGCGACCGGTATTGTAGATAGAGAAGTCGTTAGAGTAGTTACTCCAGGAACCTTGATAGACGAAGGGCTTATCGAAGGATCTGACAATAATTTCCTGATGTGTATCTATCATAAAGATAAATATGGGATCGCATCTGTAGATATCTCTACGGGAGATTTTTTCGTAACTGAGATCGAAGATGAGAACGATCTGTTAGCAGAGGTTATCAGATACGAACCAAAAGAATGTATCTTACCAAAATCAAACTATGAGGATGATGAATTTGTCAAGAAACTAAAGCAGGAAAACGAGATGATGATCCATTCTCACCGAGATGAGGCCTTTTTTACTGCAGAATCTAAGCTTCTTGAGCACTTCAGTACTAAAACACTTGAACCATTTGATCTAGAAGATAAAAGTAACGCTGTGAAAGCTGCTGGTGCCGCATTGGATTATCTTGAGGATACCCAGAAAAGAACTCTAGATTATATCCAAAGAATACAGGTCTATTCACCAGACCAGTACATGACTTTAGATGCAACCACTTTAAAAAATCTAGAGATATTTAGAAGTCTTAGAGACGATTCAAAAAAAGGAACTTTACTCAATGTACTAGATGACACGATCACAGCGATGGGCTCTAGAAAACTGAGGAACTGGCTTCAGCAGCCTCTGTTAGATATAGATAAAATCAGAGAAAGACTGGATGCAGTACAAGAACTTGTTGACGAGATATTCTTAAAAGACGATCTTAGAGAGCAGATGGACGGTATCTACGATCTAGAAAGACTGATAAGCAGAGTCGTTTACGGAAATGCAAATGCTAGAGATCTACTGGGCATAAAAGACACTCTAGAAAAAATTGAACCTTTGATAGAGATGTTAGATGATGGGGAAAGTAAGAAACTAACTGAAATAAAAGAAAGGATCGATCCTCTGGCGGATATCAGAGATAAAATAGACTCGGCAATAGTTGATAATCCTCCAACAACTGTGAAAGAAGGAGGTATCATCAAGGAAGGTTTCGACGAAAATCTGGATGAATTGAAACAGAAGTCTAGGGAGGGAAAAGAATGGATCAACTCATTGGAGAAAAAGGAAAGAGAAAGGACAGACATCGATAGACTGAAAGTGGGATACAACAAAGTGCATGGTTATTATCTAGAGGTAACAAAGAGTCAAACTGATAAAGTTCCAGATAATTACAACAGAAAACAGACCCTTAAAAATTCAGAAAGGTACTACACGCCTGAATTGAAAGAAAAAGAAGATGAGATAATAAGTGCTGAAGAGAAGATGGAAGCCTTGGAATACGAAATATTTAAAGAACTCAGAGAAGAAGTCGGAGATGAATCAGAACGTTTTCA
>CAYSTL010000041.1:0-10618 GCA_964433785.1 uncultured Thermoplasmata archaeon | reverse complement strand
AAATTATGGGATCTAAAGAAAGAGATGGAGGATGGAGATGAGTAAGATACAGGTACTCTCACAAAAAACTGTCAATCAGATAGCGGCTGGTGAAGTGATAGAAAGACCAGCATCTGTGGTCAAAGAGCTGGTTGAAAATTCTTTAGATGCCGGTGCAGATGATATAAAGGTCGAGATAGTAAACGGGGGGAAAGAAAAGATAGTTGTGAGAGATAACGGCTACGGTATGGATCCAGAAGAAGTAGAACTTGCCTTTGAAAAACATGCTACGAGTAAAATAAACGATATCCAGGATCTAGATGATCTATCTACACTGGGTTTTCGAGGAGAAGCACTCCCGAGTATTGCTTCAGTTGCCAAAGTCACAGCTATAACTAGAACTGAAGAGCAGCTTGAAGGAACAAAACTGGTTATCCATGGCGGAGATATAAAAAAGAAAGAAGAAATCGGATGCGCAGTCGGTACAACGATAATAGCTGAAGACCTGTTCTACAACACACCTGCTCGGAAAAAGTACATGAAGAAAACTAACACAGAATTGGCTCATGTCAGTGATGTTGTCACAAGGAATGCTTTAGCTAACCCAAAATGTTCATTCTCCTTAAAACACAACGATAATGAATTACTATTCGTCCCTAAAACAGACTCTCAGCTTAAGAATATCAAGGCCATATACAGTAAAGAGACAGCTAAGAAGATGATAAAGGTTGAAGAAAAAAACGATTACCTTGAAGTAAGCGGATACGTATGCAAACCTGAGATCACCCGATCAAATAGAAAGCATATCTACACTTTCATCAACTCTAGATATGTGGAAAATAAATTACTGAAGGATGCTGTAGTTGAAGGATATGATACCCTACTACCAAAACACAGGTATCCTTTAGCATTTTTAGACATAAAAATAGATGGTCAAAGGATAGATGTAAACGTCCATCCAACCAAGACTAAAATAAGATTTCAGGATAAGAAGAAGATAAAAACCAATCTTTCTGAAACCGTAAATGAAGCTTTACTTTCAGAAGATCTTATACCTGAGGGATCAAAAGAGGTAGATGTTGATAAAACTTCCTCCAGTCCTGATGTACCCAACACTCCTATATCTGAAGAGAATAAAAAGAAAGTATTTCAGGAACAGGTGACTCTTTCACTCGATGAGGAAAGCGAAGTAGAAGAATCAAAACTATCACATATGAAAGTGATTGGTATAGTCAAAGATAACTACATCCTGGCAGAAACACCATCTGGTTTGGCTATCATAGACCAGCATGCAGCCCATGAAAGGATCAACTATGAAAGGTTCAAAAATAAATTCGAAGACAAGATATCCAGTCAGAAACTTGTTTCTCCGACAAATATAGAATTGAAACCGAGATATGCAGCCATACTGAGAGCAAATGAAGAACTTATAAAAGGTCTAGGCTTCGATATAGAAAATTTTGGTAGAACTACGTTCAGAATCAAAGGTATTCCAGTTATCTTAGGAGAGGTGCAGGAAAAAGATATCTTATTGGATATTTTAGATGAGCTAGCAGACCTAAAAAATACATCGTTGGATAAAAGAAAGGAAGAGATCATCAGGTACATGTCATGCCATTCCTCAGTCAGAGCGGGAGATATGATATCGATAACAAAAGCAAAAGAGATATTGGAGAAACTTGGAAAAACCCAAAATCCTTATACATGTCCTCACGGTAGACCGACGATAATAAGTTTCTCTGAGAAAGAATTCGAGAAATGGTTCAAAAGAACCTAATATAAAATCCAAATGGAAAAATTTATAATTAGGGTGTACTTATGGGGAAAATACTCAGAATTTTTTCACCTTAGCGGGGTAGGATAGCTAGGAGATTCCGTCGGGCTCATAACCCGGAGATCAGTGGTTCAAATCCACTCCCCGCTATCAAATATTTAATTTTTAAAAAAAAGAATGAAAGGTTTTTGTTTATTCTAGTTCTACGTCGGTTAGTTCTATCTCATAGTAGGAATAGTAGTCCAACCCAGAACCTCCGACTTTGACATAAATCGGTACTGGAAGTGTTGGTGAAAATGTACCTTCTAATGAGGCTCCACCTTCAAAACTTACAGCGTTAGACTTTACATTGTATGCTTCGAATTCGTAATCACCGACTGTTTCTGTAGTTTTTGTTATCGAATACGAAAAAGCACCTCCCCCTATCGGTACATTAATCGTTCCTTCTTCTAGTTCAAGATTGTCAGTGAAAGGTTGGAACCAAGTCCAAGCCCATCCGTATAACCCAAAGAGTATCCATGAATCATAATTGTTCATGTCTCCTTCAATGTAAGGTATGTACATCGCACCACTGGACTGCATCTCTTCTGTTAGATAGTAACTCCAAACACCTTCATTTCCATCTGAATCCAAGTATTCTGTTATCGCATATATCCAGAAGAATTGACCTGTTGAATAATCACCCTCGGGTAAAAAAACATTCAATTCAACCCAATCTGGATGGTATCCTCCTGAATCATCACGTATAACTTCGACTCTATGTTTTATTTCAGTAGCCTCTATAGTTACTTCCTCAGTAGTTTCAGTATAATTCCATCCTTCTATTGATACTCTCGTAACTTTGATATCTACTTCTTTTTTACCTAAAATAGTAGAAGTCACCTCAAATTCCTTAACAGATCCATTTTCGTTGTATATTTCTCTAAAACTAAATTCTTTCAACTTTCCTGTTATATCATCTTCAGCCTGTACGTTTGTTTCAAAATCATAAGCGTACCAGTTTGAAGAAGTATCGCCGTTCCCACCATTACCTCCGTTGTCTCCATCACCATTTTCCTCAGTACATCCAATAAATGATGAACACAATAGAATACAGACTATACCCAATATCAATATCTTTTTGGATTTCACCGAAATCACCCTAAAAAGATGATAGATTTTTGAAGTACTTAACCTTTGCTAACAGGAGCTAGAAAAACTATCATCCGTTATTTTTAGGTAAGCCAAAACTTTTAATAACCAAATGTTTTACTTAAAGTTGTATGAACAAGGATACAAGGGAAGAATATCTTGAAGCTCTCTATAAACTGTATTCTGATTCAAAGAATATCAAAACAGGGGAGATAGCAAATTCTTTAGAGGTCTCCCCACCAACTGTTACAGAAGTCTTACCTGTTTTGGAGAAAGAAGGTTATATCAAATACAAACCTTACTACGGCGTTAAGCTGACTGAAAAAGGCCTTGAAGAGGGAAGAAGGTTAGTTAGGACTCATAGGGTTTTAGAAGTTTTTTTAGACAATTATTTTTCCTTAGAAAAATCAAAAATACATGAAAAGGCTTGTCAAATGGAACACATATTTGACATGGATATGATCAATTTGATCTGTAAAAGGATGGGTGCACCCGAGGTATGCCCTCATGGAAATAAAATCCCTCCCTGCGATTTAGAAGAATGTCCAGTAGGAGATGATGAAGATTAAATACGCAAGAGAAGCTTTAGAAATACCTGAAGATGAAGACGTTACTGTCTTAGTGGGTAATCCAAACGTTGGAAAATCTGTTATTTTTTCCTATCTCACAGGGAAATATCGAGATGTCTCTAACTTCCCAGGAACAACGGTAGAGGTGAGTAAAGGAAAATCAAGATGGGGTGCCAAGAAAGGGACAGTGATCGATACTCCTGGCGCTGATTCATTGACTCCTATATCTGAAGATGAAAAAGTCGCAAGAGACCTGATAACGGGAACCGACCCAAACAGAATCGTACAGGTCGCAGATGCTAAAAATCTTAAGCGGGCGATGATGCTTTTCTTACAGTTATCAGAGATGGGCATCCCCCTCGTTCTAAATTTGAACATGATGGATGAGGCAAAGACCCGATTGATAGATATAGATACTAAAGGTCTTTCCGAGGAGCTGGGTATACCTATCGTAGAAACCGTAGCACCAGAGGGGAGAGGTCTGCATAATCTTAGGACCAATCTGGAAAAAGCATCAATCTCAGATATAAGACCAGATTATCAACCAGATATCGAGAAGGCACTTCAAAAGATATCGGATATATTCGGAAATAGAGGAATCGCTCTATTATATCTGCAGGCACCCCAAGAGATGAGAAAATATGTCAAGGAAAAGATCGGGGTTGAAGAGGAAAAAGAGGCACAAGATATCTTATTTGACCTACATCGAAAATTCAGTCAGGATCTGAGTTACCTCATAACGATGTCCATCAGAGAAAAAGCAGAAGAACTGGCTTCTAGATATGTATCAAAAGGTGAGGTGACCAAGACCTCTTTCAAGGATAAACTAAGTGATCTTACCATGAAGCCTCTCACTGGTGTTCCAATATTTATAGGTGCATTATTGCTTCTCTATCTCTTCGTTGGTTATATCGGAGCCCAGGTTATGGTTGAATTTTTTGAAGGATTCTTATTTGGAGAATATATCAATCCCTGGATCCACGACACTGTCATCAACATATTGGGCCGCAATGCTGTTTCGAAGATCCTAGTTGGAGATTATGGTGTCCTAACAGTTGGTTTCACATGGGCAGTAGCACTTATCTTGCCGATCATAACCACTTTCTTTTTGGCATTCTCGATATTGGAAGATTGTGGATATATACCCAGATTGGCAGCTATGGCTGATAGAACCCTAAGAAGAGTAGGATTGAACGGAAAAGCGGTCCTTCCTCTAGTATTAGGATTTGGCTGCGATACAATGGCTACTCTTACCACTAGGGTTCTTGACACAAAAAAAGAAAGAACGATTGCTACGCTCATGCTTGCTTTAGGGATACCATGTTCTGCTCAGCTAGGTGTGATATTCGCCATAATGGCTACATTACCTGTGAGTTACTTCTTTATCTGGGTTTTAGTGGTAGCTTCTCAGCTTTTACTGGTAGCTTGGCTAGCATCTAAGATCTTACCAGGAAAAAGAGGAGATTTCATCATGGAACTGCCTCCTTTGAGAGTGCCAAAATGGGATAACGTTCTCAGGAAAACATACTATAAAGTAGTGTGGTTCTTTAAAGAAGCTTTACCTCTCTTCATGTTGGGTACATTTGTGATAAGTGTTTTTGATATAATCGGTGTATTAGATATAATGATAGACGGGTTAAAACCAGTAGTCAGTAACTGGATGGGACTACCTCAGGAAACTTCTATTTATTTCATCCTCGGATTCTTGAGAAGAGATTTCGGGGCCGCTGGCTTATTAGATATGGCTGGTAATTTAGGAGCCAGACAATTGTTGGTCGCCACCGTAGCTATCACTTTATTCGTTCCCTGTGTTGCTAATTTTCTGATGATCATAAAAGAAAGAGGCTACAAAACAGCGTTAGCGGTCATCGGATTCATCATCCCATTCGCGTTTTTCGTGGCAGGAATATTGAACTACATAATGGTATTCTTCGGAGGGCTGTTATGAGCGATCATAAATGTCCTCTATGTGGCTTCTCTTTCGATAAAGGAGAGAGTACTGCATGTCAAAGCTGCCCTATGAACAGCGGATGTTATATGATACGATGCCCTAATTGTAATTATGAATTTATCCCTGGAGTTGATGAAAGATGAAAGGTAATATCTGTGAGATAGATATAGATGAAGCATTAGAGATCCTCTGGACTTTAGAGGAACAAGGTGAGAGCGATAAAGAACGATTCAAAGAAAGATTTAGTGAGGAATTTGTCGGTGCTGCTGAAGACGATCATAAAAAAAGATTCCGTCATGGTTATCGGGGAAAAGTGAGCGAAGAGATCTTAGATGAACTTATAGAAAGAGATTTGGCAAAAGAAGTAGATGGTAAAATAAAACTTACAGAAAAAGGACATGATATGGCTAGGGATATAGTCAGGAGACATAGGTTAGCTGAAAGATTGTTTGTAGATATGTTAGATATGGGAAAAGAGGAGATCGAAAAACCTGCATGCGAATTCGAACATCTGCTTTCAGAAGATGTTACCGATAGGATATGTACCTTACTCGGACATCCGAGAGAATGTCCTCACGGATTACCGATCCCGAAGGGTAAATGCTGTAGTATTGATAAAGAGACGATAGAGCCTGCTATTATCCCCCTTACTAAAGTAGAAGTAGGTAAAGAAGTCGAAGTGGCTTACATCCATACTAGCAGTCACTCTAGAATCCATAAATTACTTTCATATGATATCGGCCCTGGTTCCACAATAGAGGTACATCAAAAAGATCCTGTGTTCATAATAAGGTCTGGAGAAACAGATATAGCTCTTGAGGAGGAGATCATCAAGGATATTTATGTAAAACCTCTAAGCTAAAAAACTTAAATCCCTTAAAAATTTAATTGAAGGTCTGATTACGAGCATATACTATACGGAAAGTTTATTACCAAATAAAAAGAATTGTATATTTAAAACAGATCTCGAAGAATTAATCCATTCTTTGGGTAGGGAAGGGTGTATCGATATGAATGATAAATTGAAAACCATAATGATAGTTCTATTTATAGTGAACACTTCATTTTTAGCACTGATGACTTTTTCTGAAAATATATCTGAAGAAGCAAAAGGAGCCACAATTTCAGTTCCTGGAGATTATTTGACAATAAGTTCAGCTGTTGAGAATGCTAGTGAAGGAGATAATATTTTGGTAGGTCCAGGTGAGTATGAAGAAGAGGTTATTGTGGACAAACCCCTCACTATTCAATCCACCGATGGTCCAGAATCAACAATTGTATCTAATGTGGGTTATACTACTTTTAGATTGGATTCTAATAACATAACATTATCTGGATTTACTATTAAGAATGCACAGAACGGGATTTTTATTGAAGAATTTGATAGTTGTACAATTACTAACAATATCATAACTCGTAACTATAAAGGCATCTTGATCTATGGGAATTATAACAGTTTATCCACAAATCACACCATCAGTAATAATAATATCACTGACAACGACCAATCTGGTATCTATCTTGGTGGACATGCCTGTTATAATAAAGTTTCAAATAATCTATTGACTAAAAACGACGCAGCAGGTATAACTGTTTATCATGATAGTGAGTACAATATTATTGAAAATAATACTGTTCATAACAATGTAGATAACGGCATATATCTGGTAGGTTCAGGATATTCAACTGTTAGATACAATGAAATTTATAATAATAAAATTTATGGAATTCACTCTCTTCATTCATACCATAATAAATTGCGAAATAATATTATGTATAATAATGATTATAACTTTAGGATCTCTGGAGAGTTACCAACATCTTATGACTATACTCATGATATCGACACTAGTAATTTGATTGAAGGAAAACCTATGTACTATTTTGTAGATGAAAGTGATAAAGATGTACCTTCTGATGCCGGTTTTGTCGGGTTGGTAGATTGTGAAAACATAATTGTTTCAGATGTAAGTGTATCTAAAACTGGTTCCGGTATACTTTTGGTCCGAACAAATAATTCAATAATAAAAAACTCAGTGGTTAAGGATAATTTACACGGTATTTTGGCATTATATTCGAACTATAATACGATTGAAAATATATATGGTACTAGAAACGACGATACAGCTCTAAGAATAGAATACTCTCGTGATAATAACATCTTTATGAATAATTTAACTGAAAATTCTCATCTCTATGGGGATGGATTAGAACTATATCATTGTAATAACCACACAATTGTGAATAATACCGTGAATGAAAATGGAGGTTCAGGTATAGATATAATAGTATCTGAACATTGTAATGTACTATCTAACACTGCAAAATATAATCATAACGGATATGGTGTTTATGTTGGCAGTAATAGTGATTATAATGATGTAAATGATAACATCCTGATTGGAAATGATAATTCTAACATAGCAATATCAGCATCTCAATATAACCATATAATCAATAATATCCTAGGAGCCAGTCAAGATGGCAGTGGAGTCAGATTAGATTCTTCTTCTTTTAACCTGATAGATAATAATAAAATTAATGATAACGATTTTGTTGGAGTTTATCTTTATAATTCAGACCTAAACAATGTGACAAACAACAGTATAGAAACAAATTATGCTCAAGGTGTACATATACGTAATTCTGATGAAAATACGATCAGATCGAATAACATATCAGATAACCGTGAGGGAATAAGAATAGAAAGTATGTCAGAATATAACAAAATTGTTAATAATACAATATTGAACAGCCAGTTGTATGGGATGTACCTTTTCAGAGGAAATCACAACGATATCTACAAAAATACAGTATATAAAACTGAAGAATATTATGGAATATATTTGAAAGAATGTAATGATAACAAAATATACTGGAACGACTTTATAGATAATGGAATGGACTGTTTTGATGACAGTAATAACACCTGGTCACTACCTTATCCAGATGGTGGAAACTATTGGTCAAATTACTCTGAAAAAGATGATCTATCTGGACCAAATCAAGATCAACCAGGTAGTGATGGTTTCGGTGATACTCCATATACGATACCCGGTGGAGATAACGAGGATAGATATCCTTTGATGGAACCACTAGAAGGGATTGGAAACACTAAACCAAAAGCTTCATTCACTGCAGATCCATACACTGGAGATCTATCGACTGTTTTTATTTTCGATTCATCTACTAGTTCTGACAACGAAGATCCGATATTTGATTTGTTGAGGAGATGGGACTGGGAAGATGACGGAATTTTTGATACTCCTTGGCTGAACAATTTTACTGTAGCTAAAAGTTTTGATGACTATGGAATATACGATGTAAGATTGGAGGTAAAAGATACTGGTGGACTGACTGATTCTATCGTAAAGCAAGTCTATGTTTATAATACACCAACGGCTCCAAGAAATTTCAGATGTATGGCTGGAGATGGAATAGTTAAATTATCATGGGAGGAGCCGGAAGATGACGGTGGAAAAGATATCAAGTCCTACGCGATATACAAAGGAACTCAGAGTAGTTCACTAAATTTTTACAAAGAAGTAGACGAAAAATCATTCAGTTATACCGACACTCAAGTTTCAAATGGAGTTACATATCATTATATGATATCCGCAGTTTCGGAACAAGGAGAAGGAAATAAAACCCAAGTATTGAGCGCTACCCCAGAAGAAGGCTTATCACCATACATACCACCTGAAGCGTCATTCACACATCATATCATTTATCCGATCGAAGATTATGGTTATAGAATCAATTTAGTAGATAATTCAACTAAAGGAGAAGGTGAAATCGTAAATTATTCCTGGAAGATTTCTAACGAGATAGATATTTTTAGATATGGTAAATCAGTTGAAATATCATTAGAATTCAGTGTTTATTCCATCGAACTTAATGTTTTAGATTATAATGGTCAATCTGATGCAGAGGTTAGAGAGATCGATCTATCAAAACCAGAACCGCCAACAGCAGATTTTACATGGAGTCCGTACTATCCAGATGAATATGATATGGTATGGATGGTAGATAAATCAATTCCTGGTGATAATCCTATAATCAACTGGACATATGAGTTCAATGATGGGGAATTCTATTTGTATGATGGAGGATGGTTCGGTCCAACTGCAGGGGTTTACTCTGTCAATCTAACGGTAAGCGACGGTCATGTGACAGATTCTATAATGAAAGAAATAATGGTACCTCAAAGTATATCCTACAATGTGACACCTGGAGAGGCGAGTTTGGTAGAAGATTATGAAGGTAATGTCAGTATTGGAATAGAGGTAGAAACTAGCACCGAATTAAATTTGTTTGAATTCCCAAAAGATCCAACAAACGGTACTTTATCAACAGGAAGCCAAAATGTAGGAAAATGCTACGGGATTGAGTTGAATAATTCTGGTCCTGTAAAATGGCCTATAGTATTCAAGATGTATTACACTGATGAACAATTGAACGAATCAGCGGTTACAGAAGATTCGCTTAAGATCTTCTACTGGGCCGAGGATGATCAGGAATGGCATCTTGCAGATAAGAATTATATCTTGAACACCACTGATCAAAATGGAAAAAGTGGCTATGTAGAATGTGAATTAGACCATCTTACTATATTCACACTAGCAGGAAAAATTGAAAGTGCAAATCCTCCTCCAATGGCTATTTGTGGGGGAGATATAACTGCTAAAGTGAATGAGATCGTCACATTTGATGCTAGTAAATCCACAGATGATAATGAAATCACTAATTATACGTGGACATTTGATTACGATGGAGAGACCCACCATCTATATGGGAAAGTAGTAGAATTTGAATTCAAGGAAAAGGGAACTTATGAAGTTGAATTAATTGTAAAAGATAGTTCAGATAATACTGATTCAGATACGATGTTCGTCACTATTACTGATGATGAAAAGACAGAACAGGATATAGATTATATATTCTATTCAATGATCGTAATTTTAATAATTATAATATTAGCTACAATACTAGTTATACAAAGGAAAAGAAAAACAAGAGGATAATAACTATTCTTAATTTCTTTATATTTTTCTGCATTTTAAAAAATCTATTTTAAGAATGATTTTGAAGATAGACGGAAAGTTTATTACCAAATAAAAAGAATTGTATATTTAAAACAGATCTCGAAGAATTAATCCATTCTTTGAGTCGGGAAGGGTGTATCGATATGAATGATAAATTGAAAACCATGAT
>CAYSTL010000040.1:0-13755 GCA_964433785.1 uncultured Thermoplasmata archaeon | reverse complement strand
CTAATGCTTTTAGGGATGGTCACTTGTCCTCTTTTTCCTACTTTTCGGACTTCTACTTTAGTCATACATATTCATATATGATACATATTTTTTATATCTTTTCCAGTTTGCTTTATTAGATATTTAGATTTTACACAATCAAGAATTTTCTTTACATCATCATTTAAAAGATGGGTCAGGAAAAATCCAATCTATAATTGGATCAAATGAATAGCTTGATGAAAGATTAGAAAAACTGATAGAATCTTTAGAATTAAAACATTTATTTAAATATATAGTTTTTCTTTTTTTAAAATTCTTAAAATGCAAAGCTACAACTAAATGAACTATTGTCTACCAATTAAGCCATTCAAAGCAAACCAACACTAAGAGAAAAAGAAAAAAGTTAGAATACGTCTAACTCATTAGGTATCTGATTTCTTCTCTTCAGATATTTGACTTGAGTTCTAGTATATCTATATTCAACGTCACTCTTTTCATCTTGGAAGTCCCAGGGATTAACGATAAGTAGATCTCCTTCACGGATCCACATCCTTTTCTTAAGTTTTCCTGGAATCCTGCCCATCCTTGATTCACCGTCTTCACATACAACTCTAACTCTTCCTCCACCCAGCATCTTGTCTGCTATAGCGAACATCTGACCTTCGTTTCGTCTCGGGTATGGAACCCTTACTACTTCTTCTTCGTCATTTTTATTACTCAAAGTATCGATTAATCATACATGATGGGTTTTATATATTCTTTGTTTCAGAAGATGAATATATCTCTAAACTTCGTAAAATCATACAAGGTCTCTCATATATGGCCTTAACAGATATGATATGAGGCTAAGAATACTTGCTAAAAGCAAGAGAACTACAAACGACTCAGGTATAGGATTGATTATCAAAAATATCACGGTACCACCAGCTGGTGGATGCTCTATATCTAATATGACCATGGCAAAAACAGCTATACCTACTCCAAGGCTGACTACCACTTCAGCTGGTAGATAAGCTGGGTAAAGCACTGTCAAAACTAAACCGATCACACCACAGATGAAGTGGCCTCCCAAAACATTTCTAGGTCTAGAGGTCTTGCTACTGGGCATCGCGAACACGATGAAAGCTGTACTGCCTATAGCAGCTATGAGTACAAAATCTTCAACGAACGGCAACTGAAGTGCTAAGAATAAAGATATAGCCGCTAAAAGACTCTGAAATATGTAATGCTTCATAGTGTCCTTGTCTAGCTTCTTATCGAAAAGTGGCTTCATCGTCAGGTTAATTGATTAACAATAAAAATAAATTACTATCAAAAGGAAAAGTTTAAGACTCAAAATTTTCATAGTTCAGTCGATGAACGTAGACCTTATAGCGGTAGATTTAGACGGTACCCTTGTAAACAATGGGAAGATGAACCCATCTGATAAAAGAGCTGTCAAACGTGTAATGGACAAAGGAATACCGGTCATACCTGCTACGACAAGACTGAGAATATCCACTCTCCAGATGATAGACGGTCTACCGATGACAGAACATCCATTGATATGCAACAACGGTGCAAGAGTCCTTGGACCGGGATGGCATGATACTCAAAATCTAGACGAATGGAGATGTACGAACTTACATGAAGATATAGCAGAGAGTTTCACTTCCTATGCTGATGAACAGAGATATGAACTATCGACAGTCTTCAAAGAAAGGGTCTGCTGGGTGGCAAGAGATGATGACAAACTGGGTCAACACTCTGAAGACCCTAAGATATGGTACTCTGAAAGCAATAAAGATGCTCTCAAATTCGGCACACCCATAAACTTCATGATGCACGATGAAAGTAATGGGAAAGAGGGATTGAAAGATGTTGAAGAATTTGTTTTAAACAATTTTCCAGACAAGATCAAACTGGACAGACATCACTATTTCGATGATTGGAGAGCTATTTCTCTCTATGATTCTTCCGTATCAAAATACAGTGCATTAAAATTAGTTGCTGATAAATTAAATATAGATATCAAAAACGTGATGGCCATCGGTAACGATGAAGTAGACGCAGAGATGATCGATAAAGCAGGTGTAGGAGTTGCTATGGAAAATTCTCCCGAATATGTGAAAGAGAAAGCTGATCATATCGCTCCATCTTGTACTGACAACGGTATCGAGTGGATCATAAATGAACTGATTTGATTTATCATTTTTATTACATTTGCATTACTATGCAAAGGTTTTTAATATTGATTTACATCACGATATTGATAAGATGTCTATGAAGATAAAAGAGATTTACGATATTGCGGTACAGAAAGGAATAGAAAAGGACGTTAGGGGTGAAGAAGGGATTCAAAAAGTTCTAGATGAAGCTAAAGAAAAATATGAGGAATTGGAGGGAAAGGACAAAGAAGTCTTCGACAAGCAACGATTAGAGAATCCATTCCAAGATTCCAGACTTCTCCATGGCGATCCTAACACCGAAGTAGAACGAGTCATGGTAGGTATCAATATAGACACAGGGGAAGTCGTACTTGCTGACAGATTGACGGAGAAAGGAAAGGACATAGACCTTATTATAGGTCATCATCCTAGAGGTGTTGGTTTAGCGACATTACACGAGGTTATGAACCTTCAAGCTGACATGCTTAACGAGTGGGGAGTTCCGATAAATGTTGCTGAAAGTCTAGTCAAAGAGAGGATAAAAGAGGTTGAAAGGAGTATTAGAGGAGCTAACCACAACCAAAGCCTTGATGCAGCTAAACTCCTTGATATCCCGATGATGTGTATCCATACCCCTGCTGATAATCTTGTTGAAGCTTTCTTGAAAGAAGAGATAGAAAAAAGAGACTTTGAAAAGGTAGGAGATGTGGTCGATTACCTGAAAGAGATACCCGAATATCACGAGTCCAGAAAACATAACGATGGTCCAGGTGTACTGATAGGTGATGAAGATAACAGAGCAGGAAAAGTAGTGGTTGAGATGACCGGCGGCACAGAAGGTAACAAGAAATCATACGAAAAACTAGCACAAGCTGGTGTCGGTACTGTAGTTGGTATGCATCTGAGTGAAGACCATAGAAAGGAAGCAAAAGAGAATCACATCAATTATATCATAGCAGGACATATGGCAAGCGATTCGATAGGTATGAACCTGTTCTTAGATGAATTAGAAAAGAACGGTGTCGAGATAATCCCAACTAGTGGATTTATTAGGCACTCCCGTAATTAGATATATTAGATGATAGAAGTAAAAAATCTAGGTAAGTACTACGGTGACTTCGAAGCCATCAAAAACATTAACTTCACCATCAAAGAAGGTGAAGTCTTTTCTTTATTAGGTTCCAACGGAGCGGGTAAGACTACTATAATCAAAGCTATCGCAGGATTATTAGAACCAAGTAGAGGATCTATAAGGATCAATCAGTCAGATATCAACGATGGTTATGAAGTGAAAAAGCTGTACGGCTACATGCCTGAACAACCGCATCTATACGACAGATTGACTGGAAGAGAATTTTTAGAGATGATGGGGTCTCTGAGAGGTATCGATGAAGATACTCTATCTGAAAAGATAGATGCCTTTGCCGTAGAGACAGAAATAGACCACATGCTCAACTCTGAGATGGGTGCATATTCTAAAGGTATGAAACAGAAGATTCTCTTCGCAAATGCGATCATACACGATCCGCCCAACCTTATCCTAGATGAACCGACCACCGGTTTGGACCCACGTTTTACAAAATATCTTAAAAGAAAGATCAGAGAACAGGCCGATAAGGGAAAAGGAGTCCTGATGAGTACACATATCACATCTGTAGCAGAAGCTATCTCCGATCGTATCGCGATCATAGATGGGGGAAAATTTGTGGCCCAGGGTACATTAGATGAACTTCTATCGCTTACGAATTCAGAGACATTAGAAGATGTATTCGTCGAAGTGATACACAATGAAAGGAAAGGTAATTGAATTATTTTCCTGGGAAATAGTCAAGTCCTATCGATCTACCTTGGATCGGATCAAAAATCATCCAATAATGACCGCTTGGTTTCTTATACTACTTTTCGGCGGATTTTGGATGGTACTAAATCTTATAGAATTCGCTGCGAATTTAGAAGACCCGTTCATCAATCCTTCTAGAGGAGATGTACTATTTGGTTTATTTTTCTTCATAATGGCTAAGGCTTCTGCAGAAACTGTCGAAAACACTTTTCAGAATAAGAGTTTAAAACATCTTTTTTCCACATCTATTAAAATCCAAAATATTCAGTTTTCTAGATTATTGAAGGTTGAATGGTATAACTTACTACTGGTCGCTTTATCTATGGCTGTAGCTTCTGCCATAATAATTCCATTTGGAATAGATCTACCGATAGACAACTACTTTTTTCCACATCTGTACGCTTTGATGATAATAGCACCTTTGATAGGTTTCAACCTGGGTACTGTCACCTATATCAGAAAACTTCCTTTAAAAATACTAGCGATATTCATCTACGGTCAGAACATCACTCTTGTATGGCAGTCCTTACACGGTAATTATGATCCGATTTATCTGCTTTATTTTTTCATCTCACTTGGATTTCTTTCTTTACAGGTAACACTATCATCGACAAAACAATTCTTCGATTCATGGAAATACGGTACAGTGACAGCTACGAACAATATACTTCGATTCCATAATGTAGGTGATTTCGTACCTAAGATATTTCCAAAGAATATCAGAAAGATCACTGAGAAGGAGATCCTTATCAGGTGGAGAAGGAGAGAAACTCCTGCAGCTATAGGTGTTACTGTTCTGATAGGTGTAGGTCTCATGTTTTTTTACTTCTCTTATGGTCCTGCCCCCGATTTCGACTTAGGGGTTGGTGATTTCTTTTATCCCATGCTGATAAGCATATCGCTGTACTTAGCGGCAGCACTTCAAGTCGTCATACCTTCTTTATCTTTGTTCGGAAGAGAAGGAAGAAGGTTGTGGACATTAAAATCTAGTCCGATACCATCCAAAGATGTGGTCTGGGGTAAGGTTCTCAGTATGCTGTTTTTTACACCTATCATACTTTTAGCTATTGCTCTTCCCATACCAGTAATGTTGGGTTATGAGCTGTCATATGTCCTTTTTATCTTGTTTGCTGCAGCAGCCATGATATTTATCTTCACCGGTATAGGGATATGGGCATCATCTAAATTTCCAAATTTTAACGAGAGTGTCGAAGGTTCTCCAGACATCATAACCATGTATACCGTACTGGTGGTCGACCTTATAGCAGCTTTAGTTTTTATAGCATTTCCAGCATCTCTTTTCATGTTCGATAATATTCTCGGTCTTCTGGGAATGATATTTTTTGCTGATATGTCTGCATTGATACTCGTTTTCTTTGTGAGCAGATCTTCCAAATTATATGACAGAATTGAGATGACGATGTAGATACATCAAAATAAACTTATACGAAATATACGATGAATAATTATGAAGATACTATTGGCGATATCAGGAGCATCCGGAGTTGTATATGGTAAAAGACTGCTGGAATTTCTCTCTAAACGAGAAGATATCGAAGTCGATCTCATCATATCTGATGCAGCTAGAGAACTAATAGATGATGAATTAGACATAAGAGTCGAGAGCCTTTCTAAGATGGCTGAAAAAGAATTTCAGCCTGATGACCTGGAATCACCTCCAGCTTCAGGAAGTGTGAAGTACGATGCTATGGCGATAGTTCCATGTTCGATGTCATCTCTATCCAAGATATCCGCAGGGATATCCGATAACCTGATCACTCGTTCTGCAGTTGTGTTTATGAAAGAGAGTAGAAAACTATTACTTGTACCAAGAGAGACACCTCTGACCACTACTTGGTTGGGAAATATGAAGAAATTATCAGAAGAAGGTGTCACTATCCTTCCATCTATGCCTGGGTTCTATTCAAATCCAGAGAGCATCGATGATCTTGTCGATTTTATTGTAGGGAAAATATTAGATAATCTAGAAATTGAGAACTCGATATACGAAAGGTGGAGATAAAAGATTTTTTGAGTCTGAATTCTACCGTTTTTCTATATTTTATATATTTTTGAATTAGAAGGATTTATTTTATATAGTTGAACCAGGTTAAACTATATCACCCTATAAGAGATATAGGATTTTAAGGGTTGACGATTTAAAATTGGAGGAGTAGAAGATGGACGGAAGTCCCCTAACTGAGAATCTAGAAAGAGAGATCGAGCTTATGGAAAGGACTCTAGAGATATTCGCGATAGTCCGGGAGAACCAACCGATAGGTATAAGTAAAATTGCAAAGAAGATGGATATTCCCGAACATAAAGTCAGGTATTCTCTTCGGATGTTACAGAAAGAAAAACTGATAGAACCATCTGGTAAAGGTGCGATATTGACAGAAAAACACGAAGAGTTTGAAAAAGACATAGTCGAACTCTTGGATTCTATTGATGATACCGTCCAAAAATTAGAAAAGAAGTTGGGAAAATAAAAAAAAGTTTTATATGACATCCTTTTACACCATAATACAGTAAATTGAAATGCTGTCATACGAGTCAAACTTTGTTTGACGAGTAGATAGGATTTCCGTAGGAAATTCTGTCGTAGGAGCCAATTTATAATTGGCGAGTAGACGCAATTTGCGATGCAAATTGCTGTCGTAGCTCAGTTGGTAGAGCACTCGGCTGTTAACCGAGCGGTCGTCGGTTCGAGTCCGACCGACAGCGCTTTTCTATTCTTTTCAAAACGGTGCAAATCAATGGAGGATATAGAGATAGAATATACGAACTACGTTCCTGACAACGTTATCGATGAATTAGATAAAAAACTAAAACAAGTTCTGCAATATTTTCCTGAACTATGGAATAATACCATCAAAGTTGGTTATACATCTACAGATATAGGTAAGTATATCTCATCAAGAGAAAGCACTGATATCTCATATGTCCGATTATACAAGGGAGTTTCACTGCACACTATCGCGCATGAATTGATGCACAGTGTTCAATATATGAAAGATGAGATACCTATGGGCGAAAGACCTTGTGAACTATGGACCCTGGCTAGAGAACCTTCGGTACTCGATAAACCCCCTATGTCATACCTTTCTACTCCTTCAAAGATAAGAAATAACTGGGATGAGTGGAGAAACGATGTACACAAAATCGCTGAACAAGCAATAGAAGAACGAAAAAACGGGAGACGATGCTACATCAAATGGTTCGAAGACCAGTTAAAAGAATTATGATCTTATTTATTAGAAAACAAATAATTAGTATATATAAGTAAAGTTTTTATTCTAATATATATTAATAATGTGATGTCTAAGATGATACATCTGTCTGACAGAATTCATCGGCATTTTATATCAGCCATCCGCACATCATCAAACACAACCAAGGTGATCTACCTATGAGCGTAAAACAGGAGGACTTGACCGGTAAAGACCTGTTCCTTTTCGAAGAGGATAAATTGGTATGCTGTATAGAAGGATGTGACTGGTCGGTTGATTGTGATTCTGAAGATCCTTTAGATGATTTTATCAATCATATAAAGATAGAACATATAGGACTTTCAATAGATGGGATAGATGATTAAAATCTAAAAAATCATTCCTCAATAGATTCTGGTATTATTATTAATTCATCTTCTCCATACTCTTTGTAATTACCTTCACAATAGCTTTTAGCAGCTAATGCACAAAGATAAGCATCATATTCGTGCTGATTTTCGAAATAAATATCTAATTCATAAATATCTAACTCTAAGCTCTTCTCAACTCCTCTCGGGAATGTCTCTATCACCTCACCATTCAATTTTTCTTTTATCTCAAGAGCTCTCTGAGAGAGTTTCCTCATCCCTATCATATTGATAGGTAATATAGGTCCGTAATCTTTCATCAGTTCTCTTTCTGCCTCTCTAAAGGCCACTTTTTTCTCAGTTAGAGGAGCATCTATCGCTGTAACTTTAAGTTCAGAAAGGAGTTTTATAATTATGTCATCATCATAGACAGTATAAAGCTCCACAGATTCATCTATTATACAAAGTCCAGTTATATTGACTTCTTTTGCCGCTAGGTCCAATCCTCCAAACATATCTATCCCTTTTATATTATAAATCATTCTTCTACTTTTCTGAAAGTAGTCTCAAAACAAACTCCACCCATCTCAGAATCCTTGATCTCCATTTGCCCTTTATATGTATCCACTATCTTCTTACATAGGTAGAGACCAAGACCAGTTCCACCAGATTCAGATCCAACATAACCTTTTTCAAGTGTCCTAGTCTTATCTTCGTCATCGATTCCTTTACCATTATCTTCTATCTTCACCGTCACTTTATCTTCATCCTCTAAGATTTTTATCATGATCTTATCTCCACCCGAGTGTTCTATCGCGTTGGATATGATATTAGAAAACAATTCTTCGATCAATGGTCCTCCTTTGACTTTGTAGGTATCCACTTCCATATCTATGGTAAATCCTTTTTCCTCCGCATGATCCCTGTTTGAATATACAGCCTCTACCAGATATGTATTTAGATAAACTTCATCTAAACTGTCGACCTTCTCCAATTTAGCTAGTTTTCTGACCATCTCTATCAATCTCTTGCTGCTATTGATCACTTTCTCGAGTTTATCTAATATCTCTTGACCATCCTCACCTACTATTTCTTCTAGTAAGACGTGATAACCTTCGATCACGTTTATCTTGTTCTTTAGATCATGTCTCAACAGTGAATGTAAAAATTCCTCTCTCTCCTTGGTCTCTTTAGCCTCTGTGATATCTCTTACTAGTACCCACATTCCGATCGGCCTTCCATCTCTATCCTTTCTCAACCAACCTCTTATCTTAACATCAACAATCTGTCCATCTCGAGTTTCATATTCTTTCTCATACTCTCTGGAACCCCCTTTAATCTTAGTTTCCTTTCTTATTATTTCGTCCTCCATCTCATGATATTCTTCAGGTGTGAATTCTTTATACGATTTTCCTCTTATTTCTTCTAAACTATCATATCCTAGGATATTTAAGAAAGCCTGATTACAATCGACTACATTTCCATCTAAATCTGTTATAACAATCCCATCCTTTGAAGTTTCAAATAACTGTCTGTACTTACTTTCACTAGCCTTCAACTCTTTCTTGACTATCTTTTCTTCGGTGATATCAGTACAGATATGGATGACCTTGTCTAAAATTTCCTGCTCATCGTAAACAGGTGTACAGGAGACCAGAAAGAACTTTCCCAAAGCTTCTACTTCCATCTCTTCGATTTCAGTTTTATTGGATTTCTTCATCTTTAGAAAAGGACAGTTTTTCGGAGGTTTACCAGATTCGTGCATCAACTCGTAACAGTGCTTACCTTCTATCTCATCTACACTCTTTCCTAAGATCTGTTCTGCTGATCTATTTATATCGATGATCTTTTGATCCTTATCTAAGATCAGGATCGGATTGTCTACTAGATCATTTATTTGCCACCATATTTTTTCATTATCTTTTTTATATTGATCCTTTGAAATCTCATGAAAATATAATAATATATTCTGGAGATTCTTTTCATCATCTAAGATATATCTAGTTTCCATTATAAATTTATTCTTTTTCCCATCCTTTAACACGGTAACTTGTCTTTGAAAATCAGTCTTAAGGTTATTCTTTAGTTCCTTTATCATATCTTTTATACCAGATTTTGTTTCATTTTCCTGGGTTGTACATTTATCTAATAAATTGAGACCCTCACTTTTTATTTTATTTTCATCAGTTTGAAAAATATCTAAAAATTTTTTATTCGAATAAATTACCTGCTCATCTCTATCAATGACAAGAATACCATACGGACTTTCATCTGATATTCTCTTAACTAACTCCACGTCTATTTGATCGATATCAATCAACCCTCACAATAATAAAATGGTTATCAAACATAATATAATTTTTCAACAATCTTAAAATAGTAGAACAATTTATGAAAATGTTCAAAATAGGCTTTAAGATGATTCTATTTTATGTGTGATTTTCGAAATCATTATCTAAATACAACTATAATTTAAAACAGTTCAATCTTGGAGATATAAAGATATCAGCAGAAACTCTCTAAGGGATTGATATAGATCGAATTCGTTTATATCTATTGATCACTTTTCCTTTTCTACTATTTTTCTATTAAATTTATAATCCACTTTCACCACTTTCACTAACCCCTCTACCATTCACCCTTTTTTATACCCTACCCATATTTAGTAATGTGATGCACATGAAAAAAGAAGACGCTCACTATAGTTGGAAAGAAGTTTACCGTAAATATGGATGCGATACGAAATATGATGAATGAATCTAACCTACTATCCTCCGAATATAGGAATCAATAATTAACCGAGGAGAGACCGACATAGGTATAAGAGGGGCAAGATAGGTTTGGGGTTCCTATCACCCTAATTACCTCCTCATATCCATCCAAAACCGTAAATAAAATTATTTTTTCCATTTTTTAACAAAAAATTTATGTAGTATACCATAAAGCTTAATTGGATGAATCTAAATTAGCCGTGAAAATTCTGAGGTGGAACAAATGAGTGTCGACGAGGAAAAATTGGAAAAAATTTGTGATTTAATGGACCAGATAAAAGAAGATAATTCAATACCTAGGAACATTAGAGAAGGCTCTAAAGAATGTAAAGAACTGTTGTTGGAATCTGATGACGAGTTGGATGTAAGGATAGCCTCTTCAATATTTAAATTAGAAGATTTGGCTGATGACCCAAATATACCATTACATGGAAGAACGTTAATATGGAATGTTATAAGTCAGTTAGAATCTCTGAAGGAAAACGATTCCTAAATATATTTAGTATAGATTCTTTGATAAAAAATACCTAGGAGAGGTTGTATTAGGTTAAACTCTCTCCAGAATTTTACCTACTCCATATATTCTTCAAAATCTTTTTTACCTTCTATCAGGTCGTTAAGAACTTCTTTTAGTTCATCTATGTGGACCCTGATCTGTTCTTTCGTATCTACATCTCTTATGGTCAGAGTATCGTCATCCATTGTATCGTAATCGATGGTCAAACAGTATGATGTACCGATCTCATCGTTTCTAGCATAACGTTTACCGATAGATCCACTTTTCTCCCATTTCGCTCTGAAATCATCACGTAGCAAGTTGAACACTTCTCTTGACTTCTCAGGTAAGCCGTCTTTTCTGACCAGTGGGAATACAGCTACCTGATAGGGTGCTAGTTTATCCGGTACTTCGAACCAATCTTTATCTTCAAGATGATAACCACGGTCCAATAAAGCCCATATGTTCCTATCAAGACCAAAACTCAATTCCAAAACATGGGGCATCTTTCTTCCTTCATCGGTAGGTATACTCATCTTTTGACCAGATTCTTTCTCATGCTTCTTAAGGTCGTAGTCACTCCTATAATGAAGGCCGGAAACTTCTTTCCAACCACCCAAAGAATCAAAATTCACTTCAATATCGAAATGGATCTTATTGTAGAAAGCTTTCTCATCCTCAGATAGTTCTCTCAATCTAACGTCTTCTTCATCTAGATCCATGACTGAGGTGTAAAATTCATACATCTTTGCTAGATGCAGTAGATAGAAAGTCTCCAGATCCTCTAATTCACTCACATCTATCTTTTCGGTCTCATCCCAATCGGCTCTCTTCACGTTGAGGAGTACGTCTTCCATCTCTTCATACTCTTCCTCAAACACATCGTCGTGTAGACCAGGAACGAAGAAAATTTGCAATTCTGCTTGTATGAACTCTCTCAGCCTGTAAACTCCCTGCCTTGGAGATATCTCGTTCCTGAAAGCAGTACCTATCGTAGCCAGACCTAAAGGCATCCTCTTCCTGTTAGCCCTGTACTCACGTTTGAAATTGATATACGTACCTTGAGCAGTTTCAGGTCTCAAAAATCCTGTTCTATCCCCCCTCGGTCCGATATCAACAGAGAACATCATGTTGAAATCGACAGGATCACCGAATTCACCACCACAATCGGGACATTTGATGTCTAACTCTGATACTTTAGATTTTACATCTTCAGTCCCCATCCATTCAGCATTCTCACCTGTGACCTCTTCGATTATATGATCTCCTCTAAAAGAAGAGCCACATCGATTACATTTGATCAATACATCTGAAAAGTGGTCCACATGACCTGAAGCATCCAGAACACGATATGGAAGTATGTTCGGTGTATATATCATATGATAATTTTCGTGTAGACCTAGGAAATAATTCTTCCATTCTCTTTCCCAGTTATCCTTCAGTTTAGCACCTAGATGACCGTAGTCGTAAAAACCAGCCTCTCCACCATATATCTCTGAAGACTGCCAGATAAAGCCTCTTCTACGGCATAAAGACTCTAATTCGTCCTTATCAACCATCGTACAACCTCAGATAATAGTCGATACCAGGTCAAGCTCATAGACCATGGCTTCCAAACGGTCCATCTCATCTGTTATCGGAAGCTGACCGTAGTCGTTTCTCCTCATCATCCTGGCAGCTTCGGAAACAGTCGTCTGGTCATATATAGCTAGAGGATCTTTCACCATAGCTTCTTTGACAGTGATCTCTGGAAGCTCGATCTTAGATTCCTCATAATAAAGCTTCATAACGTTCTTCAATCCCTGCCAAGACCAATCATCTTCATCATCGCCAAGACCTAATTCTGAGATCACGATATCACCGTTAACCTCAGTTAGATTGAACAGGTCTCTATCCGTGATTATACCTTTCAAAGTGGTGTCTTCATCCACTACTGGGAATGCATATAAATTAGTCAACTTCATCATCTGAAGGGCGACTTTCATCGGAGTTCCTTCATATATCGGGATACACATATGCTTGGTGACATCTCCAACCGGTGTATCTATCCCTTTACTTTCGATATATTCGAGCATATCTGCAGTTGTTATTATACCTATACATTCATTCTCTTCATCGACTATCGGAATATAGTGCAGGTCCTTCTCAACGAACATCCTAGCTGCTTCTTCGATATCGGTATCTTGAGTCAAGGAAGGATAATTTTTCTTATAAAGTAAAGCTAGTTGATCTTCTTCAGGTTGATCAAAAAAATCTTTTCTAGTCACAAAACCACGGAGCTTACCGTCTTTTACAACAGGCATACCAGTCAGTTTATTCTTGACCATCTTATTGATCGCTTCGGTTCTATTACCGGGCAAATTTACTACAGTTGGATCCTTTGTCATATAATCTTTAACTAACTTGTTCGCACACATACTTCCTATTCCTCCTCAATTCTTACTACCATAACAGGACATTTACCCTGATGGATTACTTTCTCAGCAGTACTACCCATCAACAATTTTGTTATTCCAGATCTTCCATGGGTGCCCATCACAATTATATCCTGCTTCTCAGATTCTTCGATTATTACTTCCGCAGGATGACCATCCATTATACTTTTCTCTATCTCTATTCCCATGTCTTCTGCTTTCTCTTCTATCCTATCTAAAATATTGTTTCCTTCTGCTTCCATGTATCCCTTCAATGTAGTTATCAATTCATCAGGTGGTACATCAGTGAAAGTCGAGGTATCCACAACAAATAACAATTTAACTTTAGCACCTAGTAACCTGGCTAATGAAAGCCCTTTATCAATTACTTTCTCGTTACTCTCCGAACCGTCCGTCGGTATCAATATTCTCTTATATTGTTCCATATTACCACTCTACCGTTTTGATTATATCTTTAGGAGTCATCTTGGTAACTACCTGGTAGGCAGGGTCACCCTTTCTATATTT
>CAYSTL010000039.1:0-14220 GCA_964433785.1 uncultured Thermoplasmata archaeon | reverse complement strand
GTTTCCTTGATTCATTATCTTCATTATTAGATAAAGAAAAAAGAGTTATTAAAAAATCTCACAAATATCTAGATAAAGCTGAAAAGTATCATAATGAGGGTGACCAACAGAAGGCAAAAGAGATGTGCGATAAGACCTTTGATTACTCTCACAAACATGAGGATGCTTTTGAACAGGATGACGAAAGACTGTCAGAGGTCTTTGATAGGTTGGGTTGGTTATACTACATACTCGGCCATGAAGATGCAGCTCTTCAATCAGAGAGAGAGGCTCTAGAAACATACAGATACAATGTCGAAGCACTCAACCACGAGGCTCTAATACTTGCTGAGAAGGGTGAAAAAGAAGATGCTCTAAAAGATATAGATGAAGCCATAGATATAGATTCTGATTATAAATATTCATATGGTAACAAAGGAGACATCTTATTGGAGTTGGATCGCGAGGACGAAGCTATAAGGGCATATGAAAATGCACTAGAGATCGACCCAGACGATATATCTTTCTATGATAGAATCCTAGAGATAAACGAGAGAGATCCAGAAATCTGGGCTGAAAAAGGCAGAGCATTGAAAAGAAAAGGAGATTATGAATCTGCGATCGAGGCCTTTAACAAATCCTTGGATATCAATCCGAACAACGAAGATATCTGGTTAGAAAAAGGTTTAACTTTGAGAGAAAAGGAGAACCTGAACGATGCCATAGTCTGTTTCGATAACGGGATCGAAACTAATCCAGATTATAAAGAATTGTGGTCTGAAAAGAGTATAACTCTACAACAATTAGAAAGGTATGACGAGGCTCTTGAAGCTCTCAATAAAGCACTAGAGCTGGACCCAGAAGATATAGAGTTATGGAATAGAAAAGGTACTATACTGTATGAATTAGAAAGATATAATGAAGCAGTGAAAGCCTTCGATAAAGGTCTATCATTAGATATGGAAGATATAAGGATGCTCAATAAAAAGAAAGAGGCATTGAAACCTCTCGAGAGATATGAGGAGATCATCACGGTGAGCGATAAGATACTCGAAAAGAACCCGGCTGATGCCAGCACTCTTTATGATAAAGGTGTAGCTTTACAAAAATTAGAGAATTATCGTGAAGCTATCGAACAATTCGAAGAGGCTCTGAAATACAACCCAAGAGATGTTTACGCCCTGGAACACGAAAAACACATCTATAAGGATATGGAGCTGTGGGAAAAAGTTATCCGGACGACTGACAGGATAACCGAAATAGAGGCGGATAATTTTGAAGGATGGTTCGACAAAGGTAAGGCTTACCTAAAATCAGACAACCCTTCAAAAGCCTTAGAAAGCTTTAATCAAGCACTCAGAATAAAGGGTGCAGATATCGATTCATTGGAAGGTAAAAAAGAGGCCCTGTTGGAGCTGGATAGGAACGATGAAGTAATCTCCGTATGTGACAGGATACTCAGCATGGACAGTGAAAATACTGAAGCCTTTTTTGATCGTGCCACTTCATATAAGAAGAGAGGGGAATATGAGAAAGCGATAAAGGATTATGAGAAGGGGCTCGACCTTGATCCATCTAGAGCAGAGATGTGGAATGATAAAGGATTATGCGAATATAAGGTGGAAAGGTACGATGTTAGTCTGGAGAGTTTTAATGAAGCTATAGAACTAAATCCTGATGATAAAAGCTTCTGGAACAACAAAGGTCACAGTTTATACAAATTAGGAAGATACAATGATGCCATCGAGGCCTACGATAAGGCATTAGGTATAGATAAAGATGATTATAGGATCTGGTACAGTAAAGGACTTGCTCAAGAGGAGTTGAATAAGTATGAAGAAGCGATATTATCTTATGAGAAAGCCTTGGATATAGAGCCTGAGAAGGAAAGTATATTGATGAGCCTTGGTATGGCTCTAAAATGGTTAGATAGGCATGAAAAAGCTGTAGAGACATTCAATAAGATAATAAACATAGACCCAAGAAAGAGGGTCACTTACATCAAGAAGGGTGACAGTCTTTCAGAACTAGGTAAACATGAGGAAGCAGTCAATGCTTACGACAGAGCATTGGATATGGATAAAAATGATGTTGACTTATTACATAAAAAGAAAGAATCATTGAAGGCCCTTGATAGATGGGAGGATATAAGGAAGACTGCAAATGATATTTTAGATATCGATTCAAATAACATACAGGCATGGAGAGATAGGAGTGAAGCTCAGAAAAAGTTAGGTGAACCAGAGGCTGCTCTAAAATCAATAAAGAGAGCGATAGATCTAGATGGTTCGATCGATGACTATAGACAGGCTAGAGATATCGTTAAAAAGCTCAAGAGATACGATGAAGTGATAAAATATTGCGACAAAATTTTAGAACTAGATGATACCGATATCCGTTCGTGGAAAGACAAAGCTATCGCGCTCAAGTATAAGGGTAAAAAAGAAGAAAGCCTTGAAGCTCTCGATAAGGTCTTGGAGATCGATCCCAAAAATAAAAGATTCTGGATGCAGAAAGGGATCATCCTTGAACATCTTAAACAGTACGACAACGCCATGAGAGCTTATAATGAAGCTTATGAGCTGAATGAAAAAAACGTCGATGTGATCAATCGTAAAGCTGAGTCTTTGAGGAAGATGGAACGTTACTCTGAAGCCGCTGAATGGTACCAAAAGGCCATGGACCTTAAACCAAATGAAGTCAAATATATCAATAAAAAAGGTAAAGTGCTCATCGAAACAGGTGATTACGAGGAGGCGGAAGAGCTGTTCGAAAGATCACTCGATATCAATGACCAAAATGGTGAGACATGGAAATATAAAGGACTCCTAGCTGAGAAATTAGAGAAGTATGAGGAAGCTATCAATGCTTTGGAGACATCTATTAAACTGGATGAAAGCGATAAAAATACATGGGTCACCCTAGCTGAATGTTATGATTTCAGTAATAGGAAGGAAGATGCAATTGAGGCTTACGATGAAGCCATCAACGTCGATCCAAACGATCCAGTCCTTCACTATAAAAAAGGCGAATGTCTCTATGATTCGGGCAGTAAAGAAAGGGCTATCGAGAGTTACAGAGAGGCAGTCAGGTTGGATAAAGATTATGAAGACGCATGGTTCGAACTCGGTAAGGCTTACGAAGATCTGGGTAAGTATAAACAATCGATAGAGGCCTACGATAAAGTCATCGGACTCAATCCTGATAATAAATATGCTTGGAATAACAAGGGTAGAGTTTTATTGGATATGAGCAAGTACAAGAAATCTAGACGTGCGTACGAGAAAGCTAAAGAGATCGACGAAGACTTCCAATCGGCAAAAGAAGGTCTAGATATTGCGAAGGAGAAGGAGAGGGAAGAGGAACTAGAGAACTACGCTAGAAAGGTCCTCAAATACGAATGCAGACGCAACAAGGCGGTTTCTAAAGAAGAAGCGTTCAAGCAGTGTGATGTGCCGTACAACTACATCGATGATGTTTTCAGATATATATCAGTTAAAGAAGGTATCGATCTGAATTCACTCCCATCGAAGGAAAAGAACAAATTGGAAAGGGAATCGAGAAGGATCATCACGAACCTAGCCCAAGATAACAAATCTAGACTTATAAAAGAAGGGATCCGATTATGCGATATCGTCACTCATTCATCCATGGATATAACTGGTTGTAAAAAATTGCTGGAATACATAAAAGCAGTGGATGCAAAAGACCTTTCCGCTGAGAAGATAGATGAAGAGACCGAAAGATTACTCAAACACAAAGCACTATCACTCCCGCCTGAAAGAAGAGACTTGCTCAGCCTTATGACTAATCTGAATATAGGTATCTTCAGAGCTAAGAAAGTACAGACTGCACTCGAGAAATTTGAAGGTGAAGAGTACAAACCACCGAGTACAACTATATCAGGCCTTGTAAAAGAAGAACCTGAAAGGAAGATTAAAGATAAATCAGAAAAAGAAGGGAAACCTATAATGAAGAAATCAGAAGAGGTCGAAGAAGAGCATCATGAAGCAGAAGGGGAAGAAGAGAACAAGTGCTATTTCTGTGGAAAGCAAACGGATTACAAACATGATTGTGGTACACTTCCATTATGTTCAAGATGTGAATCGGAGCATGCTGGAGAGATCTGTCCAGACTGTGGAGAAGTAATCGGTAAAGCAGATGTTGAAGAGGACGATATGAGGTTATAAAAAAATTAATAAACTTCTTCTTATTTTTATAAAGTGCTCCCAGAAGAATTAAATACGATACCATTTGTTCGTTCAATTCGATGACTAAGTTGGTTATTTGTGAGAAAAACAGCGCTGCATCGAGAATATCATATCTTTTGTCAGATGGTGGTCAGGAGAAAAATTACCACTACAAGACACCTTATTATAGATTCAATAGGGAAGGTGAAGATTTCATCGTGGTGCCTCTTAGAGGACACATTGTGAATTATGACTATCCTGATGAATACAACGATTGGCAGGGTGTTGATGAAGAAGAGCTGATATGGATCGAACCTGAAAAGGAGATCACTTCTAAAAGCATAGTCAACCTTTTGAAAAATAAGGGAGAGAAGGTCGATGAGATAATCGTTGCGACTGACTTTGATAGGGAAGGAGAACTGATAGGTCTAGAGGCTGTTAGATTTATCTCTGATGCCTTTGAAACAAAAACCGTGAAAAGAGCAAGGTTCAGCTCGATATCTAAAAGTGAGATAGAAGAGGCTTTTGATAACCTTACAGATGTAGATATCAAACTTGCAGAGTCGGCGGAGACAAGACAGTTGGTAGACCTAGCCTGGGGAGCCGTTTTGACCAGATTCTTGTCAAAGACTTCAGGACAATACGGTAAAAATTTCTTATCGGTCGGTAGAGTCCAGAGTCCTACACTAGCTATCGTGGTTGACAGAGATCATGAGATAGAAAATTTCGAACCAGAGACATTTTGGAAGATAACTGCTGAACTGGAAAAGGATTATGAGTTCCAAGCGAAGTACGAAGATAGCCGTATATGGGATAAAGACGAAGCTGATAAGATATACAAAAAGGTGGATAACGCTAAACATGCTGAGACTACAGAATTCAAAGAGGAAACGAAGAATGACTATCCACCTATACCGTTCAATACGACGTTATTTTTAGCAGATGCTAACAGGTTAGATATGAGTCCAGCACAGGCTATGAGGACTGCTGAGGACCTGTATACAGCTGGTTGGATATCTTATCCAAGAACAGAAAATACCGTCTATCCCAAAAGCCTGTATCTGGAAGGTCATCTTAAAAAATTCTTAGAATCTGAACTATCAGATGAAGTCGAAGAGATACTGCAGCAGGATAAGATATGGCCCACTAAAGGTAAAAAACAGACGACTGACCATCCTCCGATACATCCTATAAAACCGGCCACTAAAGATGATCTATCTGGTAGGAAGTGGAAGGTGTATGAACTCATCTTGAGAAGATTCATGGCAACTCTAGCACCTATGGGCAAAGTACAACTTAGAAACGCTGATTTCGATATTAATGGTGAGAAATTCGAGAGTAAGGGTAGGAAGATAGTGGAAAAGGGCTGGAGAAAGTATTACCCATACTACAAATCTAAAGAAACGAAGATACCTAAACTTGAAGTTGGTGAACTGATCGATGTGACTGATGTACTCTTAGAAGAGGACCAAACAAAACCTCCAAGAAGATATCATCAGGGTAAACTGGTACAGATGATGGAGGATAAAGGTCTTGGAACCAAAAGTACCAGACATGGTATCATCCAAAAACTTTACGATAGAGATTTTATCACTGGTAAAGTTCCAAAATCTACCTTGACTGGTAAAAGTGTGATAGATACTTTGGAAAAGCACGCTGAGATGGTCACAAAGCCAGAGATGACCAGAACATTGGAAGAGGATATGAAGGATATCGCGGAATCCGAACTGGATATGGACGATGTTATTGAAGAATCCAGAGAGATGCTAGATGATGTTTTGGAATCCTTGAAGAAAGATGAGGAAGAGATAAGTAAAGAATTGAAAAAGTCCTTGTCAGAACAGCGTTCTATTGGTGAATGTCCAAAATGTGAAGATGGTACATTGATGATGAGGAAATCTAAACGAGGAAGATTCGTTGGATGTTCTAATTATCCTGATTGTAAAAATACGTATTCTATACCAAGGTCTGGGAGGATAAAACCTACTGATAAAAAGTGTCCAGAATGCGGTGCACCACTGATAAAGGTTTACCATAGAGGAGATACGGAAGAACTTTGTACCGATGTAAACTGTAAATATTCTAAGGAACAAAGATATCGTGGGGAATGTCCAGAATGTGGTGGGAAGATGATCGAAATGAGATCATACAGGGGTAACAGATTCTTAGGATGTTCGAACTATCCAGATTGTGATAATACTTATCCATTACCACAAAAAGGTAAGATCATCCATGAGGGTAAAAAATGTGATAAATGTGGCGCTCCCTTGCAGAAATTGATAAAGAAAGGAAAACCACCTTGGGAATTCTGTCCTAATCCAGAATGTGACGATAATGAATTAAAGAATAAAAAATAGTTATGATCTATAATCTACGGCTTTCCTTAGCCTTCATCCTAAGGTTTTTGTGACCGCATTTTCTACATTTCGTAGCTCTCACTGGATTTTTGGCGTGACAGTCCATGCAAATCTTCTTGTCTAACAATCTTTTTTCAGCTTCAGGAAATCTTGCCATCATAACACCTTGAACAAAACAGAATCAATAGCTTCTACTATATAAATTATTAGGTGGGTAAGCAGTAATGTCAAAAAAGTATCAAAGAGTTAAATCAAGTAATAAACTAAAGCGGAGTTCACTTTCACTGCCCCCCCTCTGAGTATTTAAATGGAAAAGTAGGGTGGAATAAAATGAAAGAAAAAATGCAATACACTATACAAGGAAAACTCTTCCCAGATAGAGATGAAAAAGCCGAGATAGACAGACTGATGAAGGTACAGTCTTCGGTTATGAGGTAATCATACAACAGCATCTGCGAGGACAAATCGAAATCAACGATTGAAAATGACCTGAAAGACAAATTCCCGAAAGTCAACTCACGTTACCGAAGAGGTGGGTATTTCAGGGCGAAGGATAACTACAAGTCGGCAAAAGAACTGGTAAAAGCAGATGAACTTGAATCCGAAGAGAAAGTAATCTTCGGTGGAAGGAAGAACTTAATCAAGCGGTCGAACGGTGAGATAACTAACGAGGAATGGAAGAAATTGAGGAATAGACAGGTCTTCTGTCGGGGTGAGAAGTCAAAGGGTGGCAACCTGAACCTGCGATTTGTTGAGAAGAATGACAAACTACAGCTCAGGATTAATATAGGTAAACGTGAGTGGATATACGTACCAGCTTATGTTGCCGAACACGAGGAGAGGCTGTTGGAGAGAGATGAACCCTACGGTGTAAGAATCATCAGAGAGGAGGGGGAGTACAAGCTCAGAGTCAACATAGAGGAAGAGTATGAGGTGTCTACAGACTACGAGAAAGGTGTTGTGGGTCTTGATTTCAACCACTCGACCATTGATTTGGCGGTCACCAACAGTCAGGGACAGTTGAAGGACACCAGAACCATCGACTGCCATAACCTGACGAGCAGTAAAGAAGGTAAGAGAGAATGGTTGATAGGTAATCTGGCTAAAGAGGTCGTGGATTACGCCAAGTATTGGGAGAGAGGAATTGTCATAGAGGGTCTTAGTGACCTGACACGAAGAAAATCTAATTCTCATAAATTCACTCATAAGAAGTTTCTAGAAGCTGTTAAAAGAAAGGCCAAAAAGGAAGGCGTGGAGGTGGATGACGTCAATCCAGCCTTCACGTCAGTAATCGGCAAACGCAAGTATTCATCATATTATCATATCACAGTCCATCAATCGGCAGCTCTCGTTATAGCACGTCGAGGACAGGGTTTCTCGGAACACCTCCGTGGGTTGAAGACCTTGCTTTTCGGACCTTCGGAAGGAGAAGAGGAGAAGGAGAGAGTACCCGACCATCGGGTGCACTCGTGGAGCCTGTGGAGGCTGATGAGAGACCCACCTTCCCGTAAAGGGATGAACCGTAAGCACTCGTGCCAACTCGCTGGAACGACTGCGGTGGAAAGTACGAGAACAATCGGTTCAGCCGAAAGGTGTTCATGTCCAGCCGAAGATGGTCCGGCTGGAAGGGAGACCGACATCCCAGGTGACGGCCCGCCTGAAACAGGCGTGAAGAGAACCCAACTGGAGCCTATAAGCCCGTTAGGGCGAGAGGCTAAAAAATGGAAGCTACCGTACACGGTTTCTTACCGTTTGTTACGGTTCTTAGTGCCTGGGTAAAAGTTAATACTATTATTTTCAATTGGGCAAACATGAGTCAAGAGGTAAACTACTGGAACGATATGAGCATGGATGATTTCGATGAATTTAACGATCCACTCTTATTTTTACCTGTAGGTATCAGTGAAGGACACGGCAGGCATTTACCGGCAGGAACAGATACATTTCAAGCCGATTATGTGACTGAAAGGGTCTGTAAGGGACTGGATAAAGAAACAATCATAGCACCGACACTGAACTACGGAAGATGCAGAGCAACATCTCATCTATCAGGTTCTTTATCTGTTTCATTCGATAGTGTAAGGGATATAGTCTATGATATATTGGAGAGTGTATGCAAACAAGATTTCACAAATATAGTGATCATCTCTGGTCATGCAGGTAGTTCACACATGAAGGCGTTAGAGCTGGCGTGTGAAGAAATACTCGAAGAATATGATGTAGATATCCTGCTCCTTTCAGATTACTATTTCGCCTATGATTTTAAAGGAGATGAAGTTTCTGAGAGAGATGGTCACGGCGGGAGGATAGAGACTTCAAGGATCTTGGATATAAGAGGTGATCTTGTCAAAGATGACAGACCAAATATAACTATAGACTATCCAGAATACATGGTGATAAAAGATTACAGTGAGTACTTAACCGATGGTATGAGAGGAGATGCTACTGCAAGCAGTCAGGAAGAAGGAGAAAAGATCAACGATTATGTGGTCGATAAGATAATCGAGCTCGTAAGAAAAAATTTCTAATCGAATACAATAAATAACCACCTACCAATAAAGGACTAGATAAAATGAATATCGAAAAGAGAAACGCTGGGTGGAGAGCTGCTGAATACGTAGAAGACGGGATGATCGTTGGTCTTGGAACCGGTTCAACTGCTAAATATGCGGTAGAAAAGTTAGGAGATAGAGTGAAACAGGAAGGTCTCGATATAAGATGTATTCCTACCTCAGAGAACACAAAAAGATTAGCTAATGACGAAAATATCCCTCTGATCACGCTTGATGAAGTTGAAAAGATCGATCTGACCATAGATGGGGCAGATGAAGTAGGTCACGATAACAATCTTATCAAGGGCGGTGGAGGCGCTCTTCTCAGGGAAAAGATGGTCGCCTACAACACTGATACATATATCGTTATAGTCGATCCATCAAAGATAGTCGAAGGATTGGGAATAGATTTTGACCTACCAGTAGAGATAGTACCATTATGGACGGAGACCACCGGTAGAGCCGTTGAAAGATTAGGGTGTACCTCTGAACTCAGGACAGAAAATGATTCTCTTTACAAAACAGATAACGGCAATTACATCCTTGATTGTGATTTTGGACTTATAGAAGATGAGAAGAAATTATCAGAAAGATTGAACTCGATACCTGGGGTCATAGAAAACGGTCTGTTCATAGATATAGCTGATAAAATAATAATAGGAAAGGAAAAAGGTTTTGATGAGATCTCAGTAGATTGATTCAAACAAGTCCTTAATCTGATTCAGATTATCTCTGATATCTTCTATTTTATTTTCTTCCCTCTCTTCGATTTCATCTAAGATCTCATCGATAGGTTTGGCCAATTTATATCCGTGAACAGGTCTTCCCTTACCACCTTTCTTGATATTTCTCTTCTCGATCCAATCTTTTTCTCTCAGCTCCTGCATGGCTATAGATACTTCAGGCTGTCTTAATCTTGTTACGTTCTCTATCTCCCGGCTTCTAGTTTCATCCCTGCTAGAGATAAACACTAGACAGATAGCTGTGTTCTTCGACATCCCAGTATTGACCAAGTGATCTATCAATTCTCTCTGTTCATCCGATAGTTTATTTTCGTCCATTTTTTTACACCTTTTTTAATTAATATATCCAAATACTACTATATTAATTTTTTTATTAACCCGCTTGAACGATCATTTTAAACAATCCGCTGGGAGAAATATTATATACGTCTCTTTGAATTTATTCAGTGAGCACTATGTTTGACAGAATCCTTATTGCCACGGATAATTCACCATTGATGAAGAACGCGATCCAATATACAGCCACTTTATTCCCTTATTCAGATTATCACCTGATCAACGTGATTAATACCAGTGATGGGAGTATCCCTCAAACTAATCTTATGAGAAAAAGATTAGATAACATCTCTCAGGAAGCACTGGATAATGGAGAGGAGATCCTGAACGAGATGGGTATATCTGATATAAAGAAAGCTAAACCTTCAGGAACTCCTTCCAAGGAGATCATGAAGTATGTGAGTGATAAAGAGATAGATTTACTGGTGATGGCCACTCATTCAAAGACTGGTGCTCAAAAAGTACATATCGGAGAAACAGCTCTTCACTCCTTACAGGTTACTAGTATACCTACGCTGGTTTTGGGGTGTGGATGTGCTATATCTGTACCGAACAAAATATTCAATCCAACGACCTTCAGCAGCTATTCAGTTCACGCCACGATGCTGGCCTTGGAACTAGCAGAATACTTTGATGCGAGCCTGACAACATATCATATAGGCGACGATGATCCAGGTGCTGCAGCTAGAAGGATAAAAAGAAGAGCTAAAAAAGAAGACATAGATTACGAATTGATAGTAAATAAGGGAGCTTCCGATGAGGAAGTGATAGATAAATCGAATGAATTTGACTTCATGGTGGGGAGCCGAGGTCGGGGAGGAATCCTCTACAAACTACGGTATATCTTCCCAGGATTTTCGATGAGCAGCATTGAGAAGGAACTGATCGCTGAGAGTGAGATTCCTTTCTTGATGGTCGGTGACTGAATTGCGACTAGCTCTGATCGGGTCAATAATAATATTTATTCTCACATATTATGGAATTATAAGCAAAAGAGTTCACAGGACGATAGCAGCCATCGCTGGCGGTGTAGGGATGATCCTTTTTGGTGTGTCTTTAGGATTTTACAACCCAGATAGTGCTATCGCCTACATAGATTTCAACACCATAGGGCTTCTGCTAGGTATGATGATCCTGGTGGGATTGCTTGGAGAAACTGGATTCTTTCACTATCTGGCTATCAAAACCGCAAAACTATCAAAAGGAAGTTTCTACAGACTGTTGGCACTTTTTGTGTTGGTCACAGCTTTCACATCAGCATTTCTCGACAACGTTACCACTGTTCTTTTGATGGCACCTGTAACTATAACGATCGCTAAAGAACTGGACATAAATCCCATACCATTCCTCATGGCCGAAGTGATCTCTTCCAATATCGGTGGTACGATGACTCTAATAGGTGATCCACCGAACATAATGATAGGTTCACCTAAATGGGGAAACATCAGCTTCATAGAATTTATAATCTATCTGGCCCCTATAGTAATCATAGTACTTTTCATTACACTGCTGATCTTTGAGCTGCTGTATCACGATATAATCACACAAGATATGAAAAAATTCGATAACATTATGGATATGGATGAAAAAGAAAGTATCACTAACAAACCCCTTCTTTTAAAGTCTCTTTTTGCTTTGATCGTCACCCTCGTTCTTTTCCTAGTACATCACCAATTTCATATACCGCCATGGGTAGTCGCCATCACAGGGGCGAGTATCCTATTACTTCTTTCGCTTCCTGATCCAGAGGAAGCCTTGGAACATGTTCACTGGTCTACACTTCTGTTCTTTGCTGGTTTATTCATAATAATCGGAGGACTCGACAACGCCGGAGCGATAGAACTTTTGTCTCAAGAGATCAATGCTGTAAGCGGAGGTAGTCTTGTTCTTGCGATATTTATCGTTATAATGGTGAGCGGTGCTTTTGCCATGGCAGTAGGAAACATACCTGCAGCGATCATCCTGATCCCTACTGTTGATATTTTCATTAAAACCAGCAGTATAGGAGCAGGTTATACGATAAATCCTCTCTGGTGGGCTTTATCTTTAGGCACCTGCTTTGGAGGTAACGGTACTTTGATAAGTGCTCCTGCGAACCTGATCGTTTCAAATATAGCTGAAAAGATGGGTTATCCCCTCTCCTTCAAGAGATTTACAAAGATCTCTCTTCCGATAACCGTATTTGTACTATTCTTATCATTTGGATTACTATGGTTGTTCTACATCGTTCTTCTATAAACTTGATGGTAAATCGGCTTTGTAGAAAACCATCAGATGCTCATCGCTTGTTGATTAGCATTATAAGTTAGCATTTAAAATTTCAAGTCCTTCAAATTTATCTATATTGTTATATGACCATATAAACTAAAACCCTTACAATTGAGTAAATTTATCTTGTCTTCAAAGAAGACAATATCACTTGAAAAAAGGACAGAAAGGAAAGATGTGACTGAACACTGTGTCTCCAGCAGGAAAACTTTTCATTTATGGAGATGTTTATGACTCTTGAACAGCACTGATCTGCTTGATGTCAAAGTATTCTCCAAAAAAACCCTTGTCGAAGGTTACTAATCTATCAAACTTTTCAGCACAACTTCCTATTAGAAAATCGGAAGGTATGTGCTGACGGGCTTTAATATTTCTTCCACAGTTAGGGCATTCGAAGAGGGTTCTTTCTCCACAGCTAGGACACTGGAGGTCCTCACCACGGTTCTGTAGGTACATCTGAAAGTGTTCACCTGCTCTGAAAAGTGTATACTCCTCCATCTTGTGAACAGATATACCCGTGTCCTCCAAAAAGCTATTCAGATGATCCGTTGATTCAAAGAAAGGATCAGCGGCGAGTTCAGCATAAACAACCGAATTGATATAGATGCTGCCCTCATCGTAAGCTTTGCCCAACAGATCAGAGGCCTTTTTGTTGTGATCATCATCTGGATAAAGGAGAGCTATCAACGCACTGGTATCTACAAAAGTTCTCATCAACGGCCCCTCAATTCCTCGATCCTTTCCTCGACGGTCTTATCGCTCTCCGCCTTCCCCCTCCATCTCTCGAAGGGATTGTCGGTAGACTTCTTCTTGATGACGTATTCTTCTTCACGTTTTTCGAACTCGATTTCATCACCTTTTTTGATGCCAAGCTCCTCTCGTATCTCCTTCGGTATGGTCACCTGTCCCTTACTTGTAACTCGGGTCATAGTAATAAATTGTAAGTAATACTTAATAAGTATTACGGAATGAGTGAAAACTATATCTTTAGTTTTTTTCCATTTTTGAGTAGAAAAAGCTGTATCTAGATAATGATATCTGACTTTCTATTCTATTTCTTTTAGAAACATCGAATACATTTGAGGAGACAGTCTAGGTTACCTATATAGCCAAAAAATCAGAAATTGTAAATATCTCTTATTTTTATGGGCAAAAATAAGGTTTCATCTGATATCTGTTATTAAGGTGCCTTTACAACCCTAAATAAATATTCCCTAATCCGTATAAATAACAATAGAAAAATACTGTGATAAGATGAATATTACTAGCTACATCCCGGAGATCGTTTCTTTATCAATACTGATTGTAACTTATCTAATGGTAGTTAGTGAAAGGATCAATAGAACTATTGCTGCTGTATCAGGCGGGGTCATGATGATAATCATAGGACTAGGGATGGGGTTTTTTGATCAAACTGAAGCATTACAGGCGATTGACCTGAAAACCATCGGTCTTCTCTTCGGGATGATGATTTTAGTGGGGATAATGGGTGAGAGTGGGATATTCGAATATCTTGCTTATAAAACCGCTCAAAATTCCAAAGGAAGTTACTACCGTCTATTGGCTCTATTCATGCTTATAACTGCTTTATGTTCAGCATTTTTGGACAATGTTACCACGATCTTATTGATGATACCTATCACTTTCACTATAGCTGATAAATTGAATATCGATCCGAAACCATTTCTTTTTGCTGAAGTGATGGCATCCAATATCGGTGGCACAGCCACACTGATAGGAGACCCACCTAATATCATGATAGGCAGTGCAGCTAATATTACGTTCCTTCAATTCA
>CAYSTL010000038.1:0-14470 GCA_964433785.1 uncultured Thermoplasmata archaeon | reverse complement strand
GCACTATACTCGCGAAGATCAGTGAACACAGAGCCCTGGATAGGTAATGATAGGTATCCTTCTTCATCACCATATCGTTTAACAGCTTCTTCCGCCCTTTCGATGGTTTTTTCTACTTTATCTTCTACAACATCACGTGGATCATCGGGTTCCGTAAAAAGATCCAGTATTGTGGATATATCTGAACCCATATCTTTCTGAAATTTAATTATCTCTTCTGGTTCGATATCCACATCCCCATAAACGTAGGCCTGGAATGTTCCCGAATCGGTCATTATCGGGCCAGAGTAATCAAGCATTTCATGCAGTCCTTTCTTCAAAGCCTTCTCTCTCAATTCCTTGTTTTTATAGATCACGTATGAATTCGTTATCAATATCTGACTCCCGAACTCTTTTTGTAACCTTTTAGGTGAGATCAACTCTATATTCGGATTGATGACCGGCATTATAGAGGGTGTCTCTATCACACCGTTCGGTGTATCAAATTCACATATCCTTGCTAATCCATCCTTATGTTTAATTTCGAACATCTCTAAACTACCTATCCCATAGAGGTGACATATCTCTTAAGTTCGCTATCACTTCAGGTACAACCTCTATCACTCTATCTATCTCATCCTCATCCGTATATCTGCTCAATGTAAGCCTCAAAGAACAGTGAGCATACTGTTCATCCAATCCTGTAGCTAGTAAGGTCCTAGAGGCCTTCAAGGACTTAGACGAGCATGCAGAACCCGTCGATGCAGCGATACCTTTTGAATCTAGATGTAGAACTATAGCCTCTCCTTCGGCTGCTACAAAATAGAAATTTGCGTTATTTGGTAGCCTTTTCTTTCTATGACCATTTAGATAAGCTTCGTCGATTTCATTCAATATATTGTCTATCAATTTATCTCTCAATCTGGCCATCCTTGGAACGTATTCGTCCATCTCATCCTCAGCTATTTCACAGGCTTTACCTAATCCCACTATTCCGCTGACATTCTCCGTACCGGACCTGTATCCGTTTTCATGTCCTCCACCATGAACGATCGGTTCGATATCTGCATCTTTTGATAAGTAAAGAGCTCCTACCCCTTTAGGCCCATGCAATTTGTGAGCAGATAAAGACAGCATATCGATTTTCTCTTCTTCTACATCTATAGGTACTTTACCCACAGCTTGAACCGCATCTGTATGGAATAATACGTCATTTTCATCCGCGATCTCTGCTAGTTCTTCTATCGGTTCTACAGTACCTATCTCGTTGTTTGCGTACATTATACTGGCGATAATCGTGTCAGCTCTGATAGATTCTTTAAATTCCTCAGTATCTACGAGTCCATCTTCACCGACCTCCAAGTACGTAACATCATAACCTTTCTCTTCCAGATACTTACAAGTATTATAAACTGCAGCATGTTCTATCTCCGTAGTGATGATGTGATTTCCCTCATGCTTTTCTACCGCTCCTTTGATTGCCAAGTTATCCGCTTCTGTACCTCCTGAAGTGAATATGATCTCTTCACTATCCGCATTTAAGATATTAGCTGTGCTTTCTCTAGCATTTTTCATAGCCTTCTTTGCTTCCTTTCCCATCCTATGAAGGCTGGATGGATTTCCATATTTCTTATCATAATATTCATCCATAGCCTTCTTAATACGATCATCGACCCTGGTAGTCGCTGCATCGTCGAGGTAAATATAACTCATGATAAACACCTATTTAGAGAATAAGAAATAAGAGATACTAAAAAGATTTCTGGTTAAAAGTTTTGTTTTTACCTAATTGTTATTCTTTTGAATATGATTTTCAACAACCTTAACAACAGCCTTGCCTCCAAGTACTTCTGGATAGATTATATGATCAACTTTATCCTGAATCTCTTTTTTAAGAGATTTCGAATGAACTCTAGCTATGATCTCACAGTCGGGATTAACGTTTCTAATTATATTCACGATCGTCTTGACATCTCTTTCTCCAGGGATAGTAACTACCACCAATTTTGCATTTTTGATGTTTGCTCTTTCCAATATGTGTGAACTTGTCGCATCTCCATATATGTATGGGAAATTTAGTTCATCTAAGATATCCATCTTTTTTGGATCATGATCGATGATTATGAATGGTTTCCTATATGGTAAAATTGTATCGACAGTGAGATGCCCTACCGTTCCATAACCTATAAGAATTGTGTGATCTTCGATATCTTCTTTTTTATCGAACTCCGTTTTTTCTTTCGCTTTAGGAAAAATATTATTTATAAACCTTGAGAGGTATTCAAACTGTCTGAGCCATTTGTATATTTTATCACTGTTCATTATCGAATATGGGGTGATGATTATGGTTATCATTGCAGTTGTGATAACATAGGAGTATAATTCATGGGATATCAAGTCGTTTATATAACCTAGTTCTGCCATTATAAAAGAGAATTCACCTATCTGTATCATCCCCAATCCAACTTTAAGCGCTGTTTTTGTCGTATAACCCAATGCTTTTGACGATATCAAAAGGATAGAAAACTTACCCACCACCATCGTCAGCACTATTACTAGAAGTAACAGTAGATTGCCACCTATCAATAAGATATTAAGGCTCATTCCTACTGAGACGAAAAAGATTATGACAAATATATCTCTGATGGGTCTTATTTTATTAACTATCTCCAACCCAAATTCACTTTCAGCAAGGACAAGACCTGCTAGAAATGAACCCAAAGCTAATGGTACTCCAAGCATGTATGCAAAAGTGGCTGTACCCAAACTGATAACCAAGATCGTGACTAAAAATAGGCTTTTGTTTTTCAATCTGCTTATATGTTTTAATGCTCCTGGTAAAACTAACCTTCCGATTAAAAGGATGAGAACTACAAAGGCAAGATTATAAGCTATCGGTATTATGTAATCTAGGTAATTGTTAGCTTCAACTATGAAAACATTTGATAACACTGTAACAAAAATAATGACTCCAATATCTTGCACTATCAATAGACCTATCATAATCCGTCCTGCAAGTTCTCTCTCCTCACCTAAGTTCTGGAGAACACGAATTACCACAATTGTACTGCTAATGGAAAGGATCGAACCTAGAAAGACAGATTGGACGACTCCTAAATTAAATAACATCCCCACACCAAAACCTAAAATAAAAACAAAGGCCATCTCCAATATTCCACCAAAAACAGATATCTTCCAGATCTTCTTCATGGTTTTAGGTGAAAATTCAAGACCTACCACAAATAAGAGTAGGGTAACGCCTATCTGGGCCAATGTATGAACGTCCTCTACTTTTCCTATCAGCCCAAGTACGTAAGGTCCTATGATGATTCCCGCAAAAAGATAACCCAGGATAACTGGTTGTTTAAGCTTGGAAACGATATAACCAAATACGAGAGCTCCAAAAAGCATGATAGCTATATCGACTAGAAGTCTAATGCTCTCCAAATTTTCAATCATTGGCTCGAATAAGTATTGATGATAATTTATTTATAATTCATGTTTTCAAAAATGTTCATTAATTCATTTATCTTCAATTAGATGATTTCAAATGACCAATGTTTTTATAAATAAATAATACATTTGATAGAGATAATGACGCATTATGAGATAATCAAGATCAAGAAAGATGGGGAAGTTGAATTTCCCAAGGATGCTTCTTATGAGATAGGAGTAGTAGAAGGATCCTATTTTCTTTTAGAAATAAGTCCAGAGATGAAAGAAGCACGACTTGAACAGATTGCATTACCGGGTAAAAATTTAGTAGAAGTTGAACTAGTAGTAAAAGATGAACCGGGTGTTTTGTCATCGATAAGTGGTGTATTTGCAAAACATGATGTCAATATACAGTTCAACGAGAGTGAGGAAATAAGTTCCGGTGAAGCTATCCTGATTTTAGTACTAGATTGTAGTAAAATGGATATAAGTCCAAATGAACTGAAAGGAAAACTCTCAAGAAGAGATGACGTTTTAGATATATCAGTAAAGGCTGTAGACTAAGAATAATATATTAACAATAAGGAACACCGAAGCATAAAAGTTTATTTCACTACCTAGGCTATCGAGACCTTTTGAAAAGTAAGTCGGTAGTTTTTTATCAAATATCTTTATTTTTTTCAATATGACAAATATAAGTAGAGCAGCACCAATAAGGAAGATATCAGTAAGATTTAGCTTTGGATAATAATACAGACCAAATATAACAGTTAGTATTGCAATTATGAATGTTACCATACCCTCTATACTTGGATATTTTTGACCCAAACTTTTCAAGTTGAACAAACTGTAATTCAGATTTATGAAGTAGATTAGAGTCCCTATTGATCCGATATAAAATAGATATATTCCAAAACCGGATAACTCAGATAATATCTTATACTTTCCAAAGGCACCTATCAGAGGCGATACACCCCCGATTGCCATGGTTAATATGATTATAGATAACATTATCAAACTGTCCTTCTTACAGGAAAGTTTGTCGATGTTTTTAGTTCCGTGTCTAGTTATCAAAACACCTATGCCCAGGAACAAGCCGGATTTGAACAGTGCATGAGCGAAGGCGTAATTGACTGCAGCTGTAGCATTCAATGTTGCTATCGCCAAAAGGATGAATCCAAGTTGAGATATTGTAGAATAGGCGAGTATTTTTTTAACATTCTTTTGGAGAATTGCCATTATTACACCAAAAAATATTGAAGAAAATGCTACAATCATAAGGGGAGTAGATAAAAACTCAATATCCATATATAACAAAAAAAGTATCATTCCAAATATGGGTACCTTTTCACCAAGACCTGATAATATAGCACTTACTGGAATGTCTGCTTTAGAATAAACTTCAGGTAGCCAGAAATAGAGTGGAAATATACCAGCCTTAGTGATAAAGGAAACGAAAGCTAATGATATAGCAACTTTCATTTCTGTGTTCATTACAAGATTTTCTTTTATCAGATAGAAATTCAATGTACCCATATTTATGTATATGATCCCGATTGAGAAAGTAAAGAAAAAAGTAGAGAGAAGAAATAACATCAAATATCTGTAAGCTGCCTTTTTAGCTCCTTTTTCCTTTGAACATGCCACTAATATTATTGATGATAAAGAAGCAATCTCAGTATAAACGAAAAAATTGAAAAGATCTCTTGTAAGGAAACAACCTAGTATTCCGCCATATGCAAGGAGAATAGGGGGCAGTATCGATTTATTTTTGATTAGCTTTCTTTTATTAATATCTTTATCGAAGTATGATATGCTGTATATTCCAACCAAAGTGAACACAATTAGTGCTGCTAGAATCAAGAAGTGATTGGTTTCATTTATCCCCACTTCTATACCCGAAACCCTTGTCCATCCACCTATTATGATTTTGATAGGGTAATCGTTCATGTTCAATAGGAATATCGGCCAAGGCGAAAATATTCCCATAATAAAAAATGTCTTGACATGCTTTTTTAATCTATAAAAAACAGTAGAGAGCATGATGATAAATGCAAATAGTAATGGTAAGATAACCATTAAAGGAATCAAATATTTTCACCTCTCATTTCTGTAATTTCAAAGTACATTTGTATTTGATATCGAATATATAGTATATAACTTTAATATAAAGAGTAGCTCTGATATAACTTGAAATAATATCATCAAATCGATCCTGTTATACTTTCTATCTGATGTATTTCAGCAATACCAACAATTCTACACATATAAATCAGTAAATAGTATAAATCAAAATTGTTATATTTACTAAAACAAACACAGAAGTATAGAAATTTATTTCGCTGCCCAATCCTTTAATATCTTTCGAGAAGTAGCTTGGTATTTTTTTCTCGAATATTTTGGTCCGCTTTAGAACAGCAAATGTTAACAGAGCTATTCCTATAAGTATCAGATCTATGACTTTTAAGTTTGGGTAGTAATAAACGCCAAAGACGATGGTAAGAATCGCGATGATGAAAGTAACCATTCCTTCTAAACTTGGATATTGTTTACCAATGCTTTTCAAGTTGAACAAACTGTAATTAAGATTTATAAAATAAGTAAGGGTCCCTATCGATCCAATGTAAAACAGATAGACACCAAACCCAGAAAGTTCAGAGATGATCTCATGCTTTCCGAAAGCACCTATCAAAGGTGATACACCTCCTATGGCTAGAGTTAATATTACAATTGATACCATCAATAAACTATCCTTTTTACATGATAATTTATCAATATTTTTTGTACCATATCTTGTTATCAGCACACCCACTCCAAGAAATAGTCCAGATTTGAACAATGCATGAGCGAAAGCATAATGAACAGCCGCAGCAGCATTCAAAGTTGAAATCGCTAAAAGAACAAAACCCATCTGGGAAACAGTCGAGTACGCAAGAATTTTTTTAACATTCTTTTGAAGAATAGCCAGCACAACACCGAATAAGATTGAAGAAAAAGCGATGATCATGAGTGGGTAAGTTAGGAATTCAATGTTCAAATATACTAAAAATAGTACCATTCCGAATACTGGGACTTTCACAGTCAAACCAGATAAAATCGCGCTTATCGGTGTATTCGCTTTAGAATGTGCTTCAGGTAGCCAGAAATAGAGTGGAAATATACCAGCCTTAGTAATGAAGGAGACGAATGCCATAGTGATCGCAATTTTTATATCAGTACTCATGACTAAATTTTCTTTGATCAAATGAAAATTTAAGCTTCCCAATTTTATATAGATGATACCTATGGAGAAAAGAAAGAAAAAAGATGAGAGAAAGAACAGGATCAAATACCTGTAAGATGCAGCTTTTGCACCTTTTTCATTAGAGCATGCGACCAAGATTATAGAAGATATAGAAGCGATCTCCATATACACGAAAAAGTTGAAAAGATCCCTGGTCAAAAAACAACCCAGTATTCCGCTGTAAAGCAGAAGAATCAATGGAAATATAGATTTGCCCGGTATTGTTTTATTTTTTGAATTTTTATCAAAGTAAAAGACACTGTATATCCCTACTAGAGAAAAAACTATCAATTCCGCTAATATCAGGAAGTGATTTAAATTATCTATCCCCAACTCTATGCCTGATACTCTTGTCCAACCACCGATCACGGTCGCCACTGGATAATCTCCTAGATTTAAAATAAAAATCGGCCAGGGTGAAAATATACCTATTAAGAAGAGTAATTTGCTCAATCGATCATGAAGATCGAAATAAATCGACATCAATCCGATGAAGGCGAATGAAAGCGGTAAGACTACTATTAGAGGGATCAGTTTTCATCACTTCCTTTTTCTTATTTTTATCATCATATTGATTTGATAGGCCACATCATATATAACCTTAATAGGAGCATATTTTTTTGAACTAATCAAATATCAATAGATCACATATGCAATAAATGCAATAATAATGATTACAAAAACTGAGGTGTAAAAATTCATCTCACTCCCTAATCCTTTGATATCTTTAGAGAAATATTTGGGAACTTCTTCTTCAAATATATCCATATATTTCAAAATCAAGAAGATCAAAATCGCTATACTTATCAGAATTATATCCAGATAGTTCAGATTCGGATAGTAATAAACCCCAAATAGGATAGTCAATATCGCCATCAAGAAAGTGATCACAACTTCCATATTGATCTTATACTTACTCTGGGAATCAGATTGGAATAATTTGTAGTTAAGCTTGGTGAAAGAGATCAAAGTACCTATCGTGCCAGCATAGAACAGATATACACTGATGCCTGAGAGACCTTTCAATATCTCGTGCTTACCGAAGGCACCTATCAAAGGAGAGACTCCACCGATAGCTAAAGAAAGTATGATCATCGAAACTATGAGTAATTTATTTTTTCTATAAGATAGTTCATCCAAATTCTTAGTTCCTTCTTTCGATATCAATACACCGACTCCTAAGAAAAGACCAGCTTTGAACAATGAGTGAGCGAAAGCGTAATGTGCTGCTGCATAAACATTCAGAGTTGCTATGCCCAAAAGAACGAATCCCATCTGAGAAACTGTATGATAAGCCAATAATTTCTTCACATTTGTCTGTAGAATGGCCATGATGATCCCAAACAGGATGGTGGAAAAACTAACGATCATAAGCGGTGTGGTAAGGAATCCGATACTTGTGAATTCTAAAAACAATATCATACCGAAGATCGGGACCTTCACAGTCAAACCAGAAAGTAAAGCACTGACGGGAGTATCCGCCTTCGCGTGAGCTTCAGGTAGCCAAAAATGTAGTGGAAATATGCCCGCTTTTGTGATGAATGATACGAATGCAATAGTTATCGCTATTTTTATTTCAGTACTCATCACTAAATTTTCTTCGATCAGATAGAAATTTAGAGTTCCGGTTTTCACATATATGATCCCGATAGAGAATATGAAGAAAAACGATGAAAGGAAAAACAATAATAAGTATCTGAAAGAGGCAGCTTTTGCTCCTTTTTCGCCTGAACATGCAACTAGGATTATCGATGATATCGATGCGATCTCCATGTAGATGTAAAAGTTGAAAAGATCTCTTGTCAGAAAACATCCTAATATACCACTGTAAAGGAGCAGCATGATCGGAAAGATAGATCTACTAGGGATCGTATTCTCTTTCGAATTTCTTTTAAAATAAAATACACTATATACTCCTACTAGAGAAAAAACGATCAACTCAACAAATATCAAGAAGTGATTTATACTACTTATACCCAATTCGATGCCAGAAACTCTAGACCAACCACCAACTACAGTTGTGACTGGATAATCCTTAAAATTTAAAAGGAATATCGGCCAAGGTGAAAATATACCTGTCAAAAAGAATGCTTTATTGAGTTTTTCATAAGAATCAAAAAAGGTAGAAAGAAATCCGAGGAATGCAAATAAAAGAGGTAAAGCAACCATCAGCGGTATCAATCTTTATCCCCTCTCATCCATAATATCAATGCTAGGGCTAAAGCGGTTTCAGCAACATCTATGACCAATGTGGTCAACATCAATGTAGCTGGAAGTGGATCCACCATACTATCATTTATGATAAGCGGAGCACTTTTTCCCGCCACATGTCCGAGACTTGTAAAAAATAAGAACACACCCGTAGATAACACGTTTATTGAGATCACCTGTTTTATCAAATTCCTATTAGTGATCAAACCGTACAAACCGATCAATAACAATATAACTCCGGCCAACTGGGCATTTAAATAACCACCAGTTATCGATTCAATCACTTTCAGTCCACCTCAACAACATGTAAAATAATAAGGTGAATGCAGCACCCACCTCAAAACCTATCAATATGTTGAATAACACCACAGTCCCGCCACTGAATAATGTACCAGGCTCTCCACCCTTCAGGAAGTTAAAAAAATACGAACCAAAGAACAAACCTATGATGGATATGATGATCATCATTATCACAGCTTGACTCTCTATATACTTAACCACTCTGACACTGAAGGTTTCCTGTACAGCATTATAACCATGGGATGTTATCAGTAAGATCACACTTACAGCCAGGATAACTCCACCCTGAAAACCACCACCTGGAGTTATATGACCATTAACGATCATGTAAGCTCCATAAGCAACTAAAAAAGGCGAAACCAGTTTTGAACTGTTCCTGACGATAGAAGACATCCTCATTCTTTTTCACCCCCTAGTATGAGATAAACTCCATAAACTGCAGTGAATAAAACAACAGCTTCACCTAAAGTATCATAAGCTCTCCAGTCCGCAAGTACCGCAGCTACGATATTACTGATACCTACATCTTCCCAGTTGTTCACGTAATAATCATAGCTATCACTCCTTTCTCTTGAATAATCAAGTGGTAAAAGTATAGAGGCTAATATAAAAATCAATACAAGGGCTACTAAGCGCTTTTTGATTTTTTCACCCCCTCTATGGTATAAATAAACGCACCTATCAGTAGAGCCCCAACGACAGCTGCGGAGAGTGCAACATCTGGGGCTTGAAGTAGGAACATAACCACTATCAAAAAGGTGCTGAGTAATGCGAGTTCTACTACAGCGTTCAATAATTCATCCTCCTCAACGATGATAACAGCAAGTACAATCATAGCGATAAGTATGATCTCATGGATTATCCCGAGCATACATATCCACCTCCACCTTCGGTTTTACTCCCACCTTGTGACTTCCTCTTGCTAACGCATGAGATATCATAGGATTTATCATAAAGATCAAAAACATGAGTATGAGGAATTTTATCTTGATAGTTAAAGGTGCATCTACCAGTAAAGCTGTTGCTAGAAGTATGCTCATCGCACCGCCAGTATCGCATTTAGTAGCTGCGTGTAGCCTTGTATACAGATCAGGGAATCTAAGTATACCTATCATACCAAATATCATTATCGATGTCCCGAGCAGTAACAATAAATATTCTATTATCATCTTCCCCCCTCCTTCTCTAGGTGTTTTGAAAGGATCAGATTGCCTACTCCATTCACCATCAATAGTACGATCGCTAAATCCAAGAGATAAAATTCTCTCAATAATACAGACAAAACAGCGATAACAACCACCATCTTAGTGGTTATGGTGTTGAAGCCCACGACTCTGTCAGGTAGTGTAGGCCCAACTATAACTCTATAGATCAAAATAAAACTGGTTATCAGGAGAATAATTATCGTCAGTCCAAGAGGGCTTACCAGAATATTTTCTTCAACCATCTTTCCACATCTCCTTTTATTTCATCCCCCGCTTTCTCAGAATTCAAGGTTTTTAAGTCGATCCAGTGTACATAGAGATAAGTTTTATCTAATTTTTTATCTAGATCTAGAGTCAAGGTACCCGGTGTCAATGTGATCGAATTAGCCATCAAAGTTGTCCCTGTATCAGATTTGAGAGCGGTTTCTATTTTTATTATTCCTGGGTCTATATCCATAAAAAGTGCATGTTTAGCTACCCTGACATTACTTTCTATCAATTGAAAGGCCATTATGAATACATATTGTGGGACCTGAACCAGTAAAAGATTTACAATCTTTTTTATCAATGGACCTTTACACCTTAGATCATCAGTAAGGTTCTCATACATGAAGGAAGAAATTATCAGAGCGATCGATCCACCCACCAGTAAATTGGGCCAGGATAGATTGCCACTCACTATGATCCAGAATATCAATAGAGTGATCCATGATATGATTATCTTTTCACGTTTAGGAAGTTTTTTACTAACCTGTCTATCTAACTCATACCTTTTCTTTACTTCCTCGACCCTTTCCTTAAGATAGAAAGACATCCTGCTCATTTTTCTCTAATTAATAAATATCGAGGATGGTATTATTATTTTTGATAGTTTGAACTAGATATAGTTAAAAGATAGTAAATTAATTAGAAAAATAAGAAACTATATCTAATGATCCTTGGCCCAGTTGTAATCTCTCTTTTTTGATGATTTCCCGAATCCACAGGCTGCACAATAGCCTTTTCTAACATTGTAGGCTTTCTTTCCGCAGCGTCTGCATGGTATGTGGGTCTTAGATTTACCCTTTTTTCCTTTGGATGGTGTTCCTTTACTCATGATTTATTCCTCCTTCTATGGTGAAACGTAAACTACATTATCTCCTCGAACGAGAGCCTTCTTCATCTCACGGGTTTTCTCCCCATTGATGTATTCCTTTACATCTTCCATGACAAGGTTCAAGTGAGGGTCGTAGCCGCTCAGTGTTCCCCTGTATTCCTTACCATATTTAAGTTCTACGATTACGTTCTTGCCGATACTTTTGTTCAGCACTGTGAGGGGCCTATTATCTGTCATATAGCATTCTATTAAGTTCATATACTTAAATCTAATCCTTATTATCATAGCAACTTTGAAGAATTTGAACCGAAAAACTATTTTTGTACATATGAATAGAGTATACGATGTCTAAATTCATAGTGTTCGAGGGTATCGATGGTTCCGGTAAATCGAGCGTAGGGAAGTATTTAGCTGAAGAGATCAATCATCTAATTTTTACAAAAGAACCGTCGGATTCAGAGGCAGGAAAGTTGGCACAGAAAGCGGCGAACAAAGATCATTCTCCGTATCTTGATCTATTTTTATATCTAGCCGACAGGGTTGAGCATACAGAGCAGATAAAGAGATGGATGTCTAAAGGTAAAGATGTGTTGTGCGATAGATACTGGGGCTCTACAGCAGCTTATCAAGCAGCTGCAGAGGATATAGATCTCAGTTATATCGAGTATATACAGGAAAATTTTATCCATGAACCTGATCTGACCATTCTATTTGATGTAGATCCGGAAGTGTCTATTGAACGGATAGAAAGTCGGGATATCAAGAGTAAGTATGAAAAAGTAGATTATCTTCAAACTGTGAGAAAGAATTACCAGATACTAGCTGAAAGACACGATTGGGTCACCATCGATGCTTCTGAACCTTTGAAAGATGTGAAGGAAAATGTTTATTCTTTAGTTAAAAAGGAGATATGTAGATGAAATATATCGAGATATTAGGTCTGATATCCATAGTATTACTCGATTCTGGGTGGGGCATACAGGCTTACCAGGTGTTCAAGACGAAAAAAGTCAGAGATCTGTCATTGTTATTTCTTAGTGTAGCTTTCTTTTCGTTCATCGGTCTGCAGATATATACTATACTGGATGTAGAAAGCATACCCTACCTTGTAGGAAATTCCATGGGAATAACATTCGTTGGGATCTTACTTTATCAAAAGATCAGATATAGTGAAAATTAGAAAGAAAGGGTTTTTAGTTTTTTGAATAGAGTATGATATATCCTTATTTTACATCATACCGGGCATTCCGCCCATGCCACCTGGCATACCGCCGGGTGCTCCTCCTGGTGGACCGCCGGCTTCTTCTCCGCCGCCTCCACCTTTGGAAGCTACAACATCGTCTATTCTCAATATCATGTTGGCTACTTCTGTAGCTGCCTGTATCGCTTGGCTTTTAACTCTGAACGGTTCGACGACCTTGCTGTCGACCATATCGGACACTTCCCCGCTGATGATCTCTATACCTTGATTCTTCAATCCGTCCTTCTCGTGGGCTGTGTTGAGTTCCATCAAGATATCGATCCCATCCATTCCAGCGTTCTCTGCTAAGGTTCTTGGTATGATTGTTAGAGCATCTGCAAAAGCTTCTATTGCTAACTGTTCTCTTCCTTTTACGGTTCCTGCATAATCTTTGAGCTTATTGCTCAATTCTATCTCTGTTGCTCCTCCGCCTGGTAGTATAGCGCCGTCTTCTATGGCCACTGCAGCTACCTTAAGTGCGTCGTGCATAGCCCTTTCGAGTTCATCAACTACGTGTTCTGTTCCGCCTCTGAGTAGTAAGGATACTGATTTACCTTTGGCAGCATCTTCGACGAAAGTCATGTGACTGTCTCCGACCAATTTTTCATGCACCATCCCTGCTTTTCCAAGGTCGGCTTCTTCAAGATCTTTTAGATTGGTTACAACGTTTCCACCAGTTGCTTTGGCTAGTTTCTTCATATCAGATTTCTTTACTCTTCTCATCGCTAGGATACCGTTCTTGGCTAAATAGTGTTGAGCTAAGTCATCTATACCTTTCTGACACAGTAAAACGTTAGCACCAACGTCTTTGATCTTATCGACCATCTTCTTGATGCTAGCCTCTTCCTCATCTATGAACTGCTGTAACTGTTCGGGATTTGTGATCTCGATCTCAGCATCCACTTCTGTTTCTTTTATCTCCAGAGCTGAATTCAAAAGAGCTATCTTAGCATCTTTCACCTCTTTTGGCATGCTTGCGTTTAATCTTTCTTTATCGAGTATGATTCCGTTGACCATTTCAGATTTTTCAACACTAGCTCCAGATTTCTTCTCTACTTTTATATTATCTATATCGACCATGTATGATCCGTCTTCTTCCTCTGCAACGTGTTTTACAGCCTCGACTGCCATTTCAGATAATCTGTCTTTGTTTCCTTCAATAGCTTTTCCAGTCATTGCCGTCTTAGCTATCTCTTTGAGTTTCTCTTCGTCATTTATATCGATATCAATTTTGCTTTCCATTAATATCTCTTGAGATTTTGCTGAAGCCGCTCTGAATCCTTTAGCGATAACGCTCGGATGGATATTCTGTTCGATAAGGTCTTCTGCCTCTTTCAAGAACTCACCTGCAAGAACAACAACGCTTGTTGTCCCATCCCCACATTCGTCATCTTGACTCTCTGCAACTTCAACGACCATCTTGGCTGCAGGATGCTCTATATCTATCTCTTTAAGGATCGTTGCACCATCGTTCGTGATAACAACGTCTCCTAGACTGTCGACGAGCATCTTGTCCATGCCTTTTGGACCAAGAGTGGTTCTTACTGCGCTGGCTATCGCCTTTGCAGCAGCGATATTTCTCTTTTGTGCGTCTTCTCCTCTTTCTCTTTCAGTTCCTTCTTTTAATAGTAAAATCGGTTGATTTCCAAACATAATTTACACCTTTAATTTATTTGTTGATGATTGCAATATTGAGGTTCTATATATATTTTACTAAAGGT
>CAYSTL010000037.1:0-14516 GCA_964433785.1 uncultured Thermoplasmata archaeon | reverse complement strand
TCATAATATCCCTCTTTCTTCAATAAACAATATTATGATTGCGTTATTTTTTTTTGGTTAATTTTAGCGTCAAAGATAAAATTCATGAAAGTTGAACATCGATAAGAAAAGACTTTAAATCGATATTATAAATACACAAGTGCTAAAAGTACAATTTATCACCAAATTAACAAAATAATATTACTAAAGCAACTATTTAAATTTAATCAAAAATAATAAATAAACTTAGAATTCTATAATCTCTCGTGGTATGAGTGAAACTAAAACGTTTATTGATTCTATCAGTAACTATGATCCTTTTATTTGGTACAATTTCCTTTAGTACAGTAAAATCAACACACCAACCCACACTTGAGTGGGAAAAAACCTTCGGTGGAGATGATAAAGATACTGCATATCAAATAATCCAAACAGATGATGGCGGGTATCTTGTAATAGGTGATACAGAATCATATGGAGCAGGAAAAGAGGATTTCTGGATACTAAAATTGAGCGCAAAAGGTTCTATAGAATGGAACAAGACATACGGTGATGAGGGATACGAAGTACCAGATTATGCGATCCAAACAACCGACGGAGGATATGCAGTAGTTGGTCATACAACTTCATACTCCGATATATTAAAGGACGGATGGATAGTAAAAATTGATTCTGATGGTGATCTCGAATGGGATAAACATTATGGGGGTTCTAATAATGAAGTTTTCCATTTTATTGACCAAACAAAAAATGGAGATTACATCGTCCTTGGTTATACGAGTTCATTCGGTGATCAAGATAATATGTGGTATCTAAAATTAGATAAAAATGGTGAAATAGATCAAAATAAGACATTTGGGAAAGAGTTTGGCGGTTTTAATGATGCCACTAAAACAAAAGACGATGGATATGTTCTCACTGGTTGGTACAAGAAAGAAGGAGACGATACATATAACTCCTATTTGATCAAAATCGATACTTCAGGTGAAGTAGAATGGACCAAGATATACAGTGACTCATCCGATTATTTAGCAACTTCCATAATACAAACATCCGATAATGGATATGCAATCGCAGGTAGAGTTAAGTCTTCAGAAAATGACGAAGATAACTTTATGTTGATTAAAACTGACGATTCAGGTAAGAAAGAATGGATTCGTTCACTAGGCGGGGATAAAACCGATAAAGCATGGGATCTGACCCAAACTGATGATAGAGATTATGTGATAGTCGGAATGACCTATTCTTTTGATGCAGATCCATATACAGATCTCTTACTGATAAAAACTGATTCTTCAGGACAAGAAATCTGGAATCAAACTTATGGTGGAGAAAAAGGAGATTGTGGATACTCGATCATCAAAACAGATGATGGGAATTTAATGACTGCAGGACGGACTAGATATCATAGTGATTACTATATACTAAAATTTGAAGACGATTCCATTGATATAAAAGATGATGATCAAAATAGCGGTGAGACACCCTTTATCTCATCGATAATGTTTCTTATAATTACGATATTTATCTCAATAATTATGATGAAAAGAAAATAGTATTGAATTAAAAGTATAGTTCCCAGTACACAGTAGATGCCAACCATTCGTGCCTATTCACAACGTGTTTATCGACTTTAGTAACCCCTTTTGCAACATCTTCTGGTAACAACTGATATATTCCATACGGTATCAAGAAGTTCTCGTAATAATTGACTTCCTTCACGCAGTCCAGTTCGTTGAACCTCTTTTTCAAAAATGAGTTAGAATACAATCTGCTGTCCTGTGGAAGCGCCCACTGGTACAATATCCTCAAACTCAACGGATGCAGAGTTTCAAAAACAAATTTGTCTTTCGTAACTCTTTCTACCTCCTGAACAAAATCATCGATATCTTCAGGCTCGAGCAGATGTAAAAATCGCATACTGATGGTAAAATCAAAAGTCTTATCAGAAAAAGGTAGATTCAATGCATCTCCCTGCAGGTAATCCGCTTTGCCTTTACTAAGCATCTCTCTACTGGCATCTAGTCCAACTACCTTTCCGCCTTTCCTAGACAACAGCTCAGCGAACCTTCCCGTACCAGTGGCTATGTCCAGCACTCTTTTATCTTCCGGATCCACCAGTGAAAGCAGCATGTCCTTCTCTTTCTTATCCAGTACTTTACCACCGCCAGTAAACCTGCTGCTGTCGTACTCCTGAGCGACTTCCTCTTCCCTATACCATTTCTGACCTTTCTTAAGAAACATTCGAAAACCTTATTACGTCACCTGTTTTTATATACTTTGGTGTTTCAGTTGAAGGATGAGGAGAAATCCAAGAAAGTTTCAGCTTCAGAGTTATCTGAACTGATCGATGAGAGTACGTTTGAGTCCACATTCTTCAATAAAGAGGATAACAACACCTACGGCCACTTCAGCAGCATCATCAAAGAGATAAAGGATGGGGAAGAAGGTAGCCACCTTGTCAAGATAAGACCACCTCTGTTCTACCTGAACGGTGTATTGAGCAACCTTTCTAGATTGATCTCAGGTACCGGAACAAGAAAGATATTAGACAACAAAAGGTGGCGGGAGAAGGAGATCCAACATCTCAAAGACCTTCATCCGGACGTGAAGATAGATGAAACACCTTTCGACAACGCTTTCCTAGTCGAAAAGATAGACGGAAAAGTAGCCTACGATATACTCAGAGATAAAAATATCTCTAAGAAATCCAAGATGAGAGCTATCAAAAAGATAGCCAATGGTCTCTACAAGATACACAAAAAAGACCTATACCACGGTGAACCTAACACCCAGAACTGTATTTTATCCAAAGATGGAGAAGTTTATTGGATAGATTTTGAAATCGAATATCATCCCGATCTTAAGATGATCGAAAGAAAGGCCAAAGATCTGGAACAACTGTTACTCTCGATAATGGGTGCCTTCGAAGAAGAGGGTGATATAGGTATGGATGATGATGAGCTTATAGACCTTATACTCGGATCATACGATGATAAAAAAGTAAAATCACACTTTTTGAAGAACCCTGACGCACCCGCGGTGGGACCGTTCAGGATGCTCCAGCTCAGCTTTTCTAACATGTACAGGTTTTATCAAGCACAGATCAACCTTATAAAATACATCAATAATAGGGAGTATGACTATTGAAATTGAATAATTTCCAAAATTGGTTACAAAACGACCTATTGAGATTTATAATATCTACCACGCCAGCAGTCATAGCTGCTGTTGTACTGTATCTATTGGGACCAAAGATATATCTCCCGGTCTCAGCAGTCGTATCTTCCTTTTACTTCGCTATCGGTGTCGGATGGATAACATCGCCGATAGTGGGACTTTCAACCGGCATACACCCCGTTTGGCTTGTCTTACTGCTCATATTTATCTCTAGTGAAAGCTCGTTGATAGTCAGCCTGAACTACGATCTTCTAGAAAAGATTCCTCTTATAGGAAAGCTCATGCGGTGGATAAGGAAAAAAGGAGAACGTGTTATAGAAAAGCACGAGCTCGCTAAGGACGTGGAGTACATAACCATATTCTGGCTGATGTTCACACCTCTGTACGGTACGGGACCTATGGCAATGACCATGGTTGGAAGACTCCTCTCACTCAACTGGAAAAAGACCTGGTTGACTATAACTTTGTCAGCTACAGCCAGATTTACGATACTCACTTTTTTGCTATATCTAGGATTGATTAGTTTATAAAATTTAATAACAGCGGAGAGAATTAAATAAGATTAGAAAACTTTAATAAAGCTTAATATAATGTTTATAACAGCCGGAAGGGTGTTTGGTGATGAATGAAAAAGCGGAAGATAGCAGTATTACAAATTTTAATCACCTATTGCATAATCTGATGGAAAATGGGGATGAGGACGTTAGAGCCTATACGGTCGAAGCTCTCGGCACCGTCAGGAATGATATGGCCATCGATGACCTTATTAACAGCCTATCAGATAAAAATGAACGAGTAAGGATGAAGGTCGCTGAGATCTTAGGAGATATCAACGAAAAGAGCGCAGCTTTAGAGATAGCTAAAAAGGGTCTACATGATGACAACGACCTTGTCAGATGGATGAGTGCGTGGGCCCTTGGTAAACTGAGAGCAGCAGATACTACAGAAGAATTGACGAACTGCTTGGATGATGAGAATCCATGGGTCAGAGGTACTAGCGCGTGGGCATTGGGTAGGATCGGAAACAATGATTCGATAAAAAAGCTGGAAAATCTGACAAAGGACGAAAACAGCTATACCCGTATCCAAGCAGTCCGAGCACTCGGGATGATAAGCGATGAAAAGTCCACATTGAATATCCTCAATGCTCTAACAGATAAAAATAAAAATGTCAGAAGCTCGGCAGCATGGTCACTCGGCCTGATAGGTGACGACAGAGCTATCGGAGATCTGAAGGATAAAATACTAAACGATGAAAGCAAAGAGGTGAAAGAAAATTCTATCTGGGCCCTGGGTTCTATAGGAGAAAAAAAGGTGGCCGATTTCCTGATGAACATAATCCTGAACAATGATGACTTCAAGATCAGGAAAGAAGCTTCAAGGTCTCTTTCTGAGATGTTAGACGGGTCGATCCCTGATAGATTTAAAGACAAATTAAATAATGGGATGGTAAAAACGAAGATGAGAGTTTTAGAATTTTTAGGTTTCTTCGGTGGAGAAGAATCCAGCGATTACTTAAAATCCTACATCCATGATTCAAATCCTGAGCTGCGATTCACTGCGATAAAATCACTCAGTAACCTGGGATCGCAAGCTGCTTTAAAATCACTGACAAATATAGTGAGAAGAGACGATAACCATAGCATCCGTGAAGCTGCTTTAGAATCTTTGGGAAGGATCAACGACGAGATGAGTAAGGTCGCGCTGAAGCAGCTTAAAAAAGAGTTAGAAGATGATAAATTAAAGGGTTTGATCGATGATATCATCGAAGGAAATACTACCACTCTTTAGAGATATTCTTCCACCGCATCTATTCCTCTCTGAAGTGCCTTCATGTTCAGATCTTTGAACTTACTGGGAACACTATCTTTTACCGATTCTTCCAAAGCTTCCTGAGGTACGATCTCTCCAGCTCTGTTGAAAGCTCCGAGCATCACGATGTTTGCAACGATCTTATTACCTAGATCTTCAGCTATAGCTGTACCGCTGATCCCTATCGGGTCCTTCTGTTCGACCTCTTTTATCAAGTCAGGATCTATCACAAGTACAGAATCATCATGCAGATCATAGTTGTACTTATCGTAGGCTTCCTGAGACATGACCATCATGTAATCAGCTTCATAAAGACCACAGTAACCTATCTCCTCGTCAGAGATGATAACTTCTGATCTAGCAGCGCCACCTCTGGCTTCAGGACCGTAACTCTGCATCTGTACAGCGTTGTAATCGTGGTAAACACTGGCCGCTTTACCTAAAATGTAACCGGAAAGCATTATTCCCTGTCCACCTTTTCCGCATAATCTGATGTCTTTTCTCATACTTGTTCCTCCTCGATGAGTCTTTGTATTCTTTTGCTCAATGATTCTTTCTCCTCTTGATGGAGTACACCTACCTTGATCTTATCCTTGATCTCTTCTTTCTCTTCCTCACTTCCGTACTTTTCGATCATCTCGTAGTCCTCTTTCAATATGGTGTTGTTATCGTACCATTCCCAGAAATCGTCGATATCCCCCATCTTATTGTGTCTTGCATATGCAGTAGTACAGGGTGAAAGCATCTCTATGAAGCTCATACCTTCATTCCTGATACCTTCTCTTATCGAGTTGATAGGTTGAGATGGCTTATTAACAGTCCATCTTGCAACGTATGTTGCACCTGATGATTTAGCCATCTGGCTCATGTCAAAAGGTGGTTCTATGTTGCCATAAGGAGCTGTTGAAGCATATTTACCTTCAGGCGTAGTAGGCGCCACCTGTCCTCCAGTCATACCATAGATGTAGTTATTGACCGCTATCACAGTCATATCTATATTTCTTCTAGCTGCATGGATGAAGTGATTTCCACCTATCCCCATACAGTCTCCATCTCCAGTAAATACGATGACATTCAGATCTGGATTCGTTACCTTTACACCGGTGGCAAAGGCTAATGCTCTACCGTGGGTAGTATGCAGCGAATCGACATCAACATAACCTGGAACACGAGATGAACATCCTATACCTGATAGAAATACGGTTTTGTCCATATCCAGACCTTCTTTCTCTATAGCCCATAACGTATAGTCTAAAATATTACCTATCCCACATCCAGTACAAAATATAGTGGGCATCATCTCGTCTCTGAGATACTTATCTCTTAGTTTAGCAGCATTTATCATACTGACATCTCTTTCTTCTTCAGCCATGATTACACCTCCTTCAAAATCTCTTCAGGTGAATGCACTTCTCCACCTATCTTATCAGCTAGTGCAACTTCACAATCTGCATGCTCTTTAACCTTGTGATACATCTGACCAAGGTTCATCTCTACAACGACTATCTTATCGACATTGTTCGATAACTTCTCGATCTCTTCTATCGGGAAAGGCCATAATGTTTTCATCCTGAAGTAACCTATCTTCTTACCTTGATCTCGACCTCTATGCATAGCACCTAGGGCACTCCTGCTGGCTATACCGTAAGAAACAAGAGCGACATCTGCATCATCGAGATTTCTCTTCTCGATATCGGTCAGTTCTTCACGATCATCCAGTATCTTCTCGACCTGCCTTCTTATCAACCTGTCGTGATCTTCCTGATCATCTGTTGCAGGGAATCCAGATTCATCGTGAGTTAAACCGGTCACATAGGTATGATAACCTTTACCGAACACACCGAATTCGGGAACCTTTTCTTTCCCATACTGACCTTTACCGAATGGGACGTACTCCTCAGGTGAAACTTTGGGTTCCTTACGATGGAATAGATCAATATCCTCAGGTATCTTTACCATCTCTCTCATGTGACCAAGATCAGCACTCAACATGACCATCACGGGGGTCCTGTACTCCTCTGCCAGATTGAAAGCTTTGATAGTAAAATCGAGCGTTTCCTGGATATTATTCGGTGAGAGTGCGATAACTGAAAAGTCACCATGACTGCCGTACTGGGCCTGCATCACGTCTCCTTCAGCACCTAAAGTGGGCTGTCCTGTAGATGGACCCGATCTCTGGACATTTGCAAGAACCAGAGGGGTTTCACTCATGTGCGCAAATCCAATATTTTCCTGCATCAGTGAAAAACCGGGACCAGATGTAGCTGTCATCGCCTTAGCACCGGCCCATGAGGAACCGATAACAGAAGCGATACTTCCTAACTCGTCCTCCATCTGGATGTATTTTCCACCCACTTTGGGCAGAAGTTCAGACATCTTCTCAGCTATCTCAGATGCAGGTGTGATCGGATATCCACCGAAGAATCTACATCCAGCTAGTAAAGCACCGTAAGCAACTGCGTTATCTCCATGTATAAACTGAGTACCTTTACCTAATACCTTCTTTGCCTTTTCTATCTCATCCATATTATTACCCCTCTACTTCTTTAACTGTGATAGCGAAATCGGGACATATCAGCTCACAGAGTCTACAAGCGTTACATCTGCCTTCTACCTGAACTGGAGGATGAATTCCTTTCTTATTGAGCTCCTCCGCCGGTTCTAAAGCATCCCTTGGACAGAATTCAATACAGAGATTACAACCTTTACAGTAGTCTTCGTTAACTTCTACTTTTCCTTCTGTAGCCATCCTCTTACACCTTCTATAGAGTTACCTCTACATCAAGGTGACGTGATAACACTTTTTCTCCCCTATATTCTGGGAGTAACAGAGGTGATTTCCTGTCAGTCTTGATGCCTGCATTTTGTAAATCCTTTTCATAATTCGATATGTGATCGAGAGTGAGCTCTCCAATAGAGGCTTTCTTAGCATGGTTTGCAGCGGTGATTCCTGCCCTTCTACCAAACACATTGTAGTCTAGCAGTGAATTGCCCATCAACCTGTTCTTTCCGTGGACTCCACCTTCGACTTCTCCACCTGCGAACAATCCTTTAACAGGTGTGGATCCATCAGCATTTATCACCAGACCGCCGTTCTGGTAGTGTAACGTTGGATAAACCAGGATCGGTTTCTCAGTCATATCTATACCGAATCTCTCATACTGTCTTACCATCGCTGGTAAGTTCTCCTGTATAGTTCCCTCACCAGATTTCTCTTCTATCAACGGTGAGTCCAGCCATACTCCCTGCATTCCCGTAGGAGTGGTGACACCGTTACCGCGTCCTTTACACTCTCTTATCAGACAGGAAGCTTCTATATCTCTTGGTTCCAGCGGATTGACGAACAGTTCACCGTCGGCGTTGACCGGCTGAGCACCTAAACTTCTCACCTTCTCAGTGACAAGTAGTCCTACGATCTGATCTGGGAATGCTGCACCAGTCGGATGGTACTGGACACTATCAAGATCACGTATCGGGACGCCAGCTCTGTAACCCATTATCAGACCGTCACCTGTAGCACCATAATGGTTCGTGGTCGGGAACGCCTGGATATGTAATCTACCGAAGCCACCAGTGGCCATTATCGTAGATTTAGCACGGACAACATAATATTCATTCGTCTCTAGATTCATCAACAGGGCACCAGCGACCTGTCCCTTATCATCCTTGATCAATTCAATAGCGGGTGTAAATTCAAGAACAGGGATATCAAGATTCCTTGCTTCGTCTCTGATAACTCTCATCAATTCAAGTCCAGTATAATCACCAGCAGAGTGTAGCCTATATCTCGAAGTACCGCCACCGGGCAATTCAACGAACTCTCCGTCATCTTCACGATCGTACATTATACCTAGGTCCTCATGCCAATCCAAGATCTTGGGAGCGTCCATGGTGAGAGCTTTAACTAGTTCTGGTTTATTGGTGAAGTGGCCTCCACCCATGGCATCGAGATAATGTCTTATCGGGGAATCGTCAGGTTTATCAGCAGCTTGTATTCCTCCCTGGGCCATCATGCTGTTAGCATCGCCATGTCTCAATTTTGTAGATATCAAGATATCTTCGGGCTTGATACCTTCGTAGGTCGCCCAGAGCGCTGCAACTGTACCTGCACCACCTCCACCGATTATCAGAACGTCTACATCATAGTCGATCTGAGTGAGGTCTATCTCTGATGGATCGATCCTACTGTGTGCTCTCAATAATTTAGAGAGTTCAGTGGGGACTTTTTGACCTTTACTGGGACCTATCTGGAGTGTATCCTTACCTTCTTCTTTATAATCAGGATGGAAATTTTGTAGAACTTTATCAGCTTCTGAAGAGGACATCCTTTCGTAAGTCTTATCTATCCTCTCTTCACGTGTCTCTTCGACCTTCTTTATCGATTCTTCCATATAATCTGGATAACCACTTGACATCTTTATCCCTCCTCCTTGAAATCTCTTTCATCATACGTTTTCTTAAGCTCTTCCTTTTCCATCTCTACCATCTCTTTCATCTTTCCATCATACTTTCCTTCTTCTATCTCTTCAACACGTTGCTCAAGTTCCTCGCTATGTTCGTTTATATACCTACCAGTTATCCTTCTAGCCATCTGTGCTAAATGGTAATGCTTGATATCAGCTGGACATCGGATTGAACACAGACCGCACTGTATACAGTCGAAAGACAGTTCTGCACATCTCTCGATATCTCCTCTCAATGCAGCCTGTACGTAGTCCATCACTTCGATATCCTGTGGACATGATTTCGTACAGGTGTTACACGAGACACATCTAGCGATCTCTGGATAATAATCCAGTAAAACATTATCGTGTTCTTCCGGATCTACCTCTTCTATATCGAACTCTTCTCTTACAGCTGGAACGAACGGTAACTGGACCAGGAACATACCATCTTCAACTGCTGTTTGACAGGCAAGGTCCATCTTCAACTTGTATTCATCTTCTGTTCGGTACACTGTAGAACAAGCACCACAGAAACCTCCTCTACAACCACAACCTCTAACGAACTTGTAACCGGCATACTCGAGTGCTGTCATGATTGTGAGGCCTTTCGGTACATTGTAACGTTTGCCCATGACAAATATTTCAACCATTTCCTGCTCTTCATTATTTTCTTCTTCATTTTCATTCATATACTCTCACTCCAAGATCTCCTTTTTTTCCAAAAGGGATTTAGGATCAATTTTATGTTTCTTCATCTCCGGCTCTAGGCCCATGGCCAAAGCCAGGAGTTCTGTAAAGTAAAACACAGGCAGCTCGAACTCAGTTGCCCGTTGATGGAAGTCAAGATTGAACTGACATAAAGGACATGACAATGCGATAGCCTCTGCACCGTCTTTTTTGGCATGCGAAACTATCTCTTTGACCCTCTTCTCGACTATATCAGATCTATTAACTGTGTGATATGAACCACAACATTCAGTCCTTTTCTCATTTTCGATCAATTCGACTCCGGTCAATTCCAAGATATCTTCCATGATCGATGGGTCCTCTCCATCATCTATCGCCACCGAATCAGGTCTTAGAAGCATACAACCGTAATATGAAGCTACTTTCAAACCATCCAGCGGTTCCTTTATCGCTTTCTCGATCTCGCCTTCCATGTCAGATAATATCTGTAAGATATGATAAACTTCAACACCCCTTTCATAATCTGGATCCTCATCTAAAAATTCATTCATGGTCTCAAGGTCATCATCGTTCTCCTTCATACGCTCGTTTGCCTGTTTCAGCACGTTGTAGCACATATCACATAATGTGACGACTGTATCTTCACCCTGTTCTTGAGCACAGCACATCGTCCTTATCGGCGCTATCTGATGCATTATATCATCGGTAGCCAGGGACTGAACTGCACCACAGCAGTACCAATCATCCATCTCCACCAGGGGTTGACCAAGTGCTTCCATGACCTTCATGGCACTGTCCTCATAATCGCTTGCCTTCGTCTTAAGGGTGCATCCAGGATAGTACAGGTAACCGTTCTCCATCTTATCACCCCGTCTCCTTCCTGAAACAGCCTACAACTGCAAGCTGTGGCAGTTCTTCTATATTGTCAACCTCATCTACATCCACTTCATCGATATCATCTCTCAACACTGTCAGTCTCACAGCTTCCATTATCTTGGCGATATCTATATCCCTAGGACACCTTACACTGCACTGATAGCATGCGGCACAGATCCACATGGTGTTGTGTTCGAGTATCTTCTCTTTTTGCCCTAATATGATGTACTTAAATACCCTCTCAGGAAGTATGTCCATCTCTTCAACAAAGGGGCAACCTGCTGAACAGGTACCACACTGTATACAAGCGTTCACCGATTCTCCCGATAGCTCTTCTACCTTATCTAGGAATTCAGTCCTTCTTTCGACTTTCATCATTCCTCACCCCCAAGCCCTTGGCTTACTTCCTCGTACTTATAACCATCTGAATCGTAGATATTGACCTTCATAGGTGTATCGCCCATGGCTGAATGGGTAGCACAAGCCAAACATGGATCATATGCCCTGAAGGCCCTTTCAACACTGTTCAACATGCCTTCCTGAATATCACCAGCATCGACATACTTCTTCGCAGCATCTCGAACGCTCATAGATATCGGGGCTGCATTGTGAGTTGTCGCAACGATCAGATTCAAGTCCTTGACCAATCCGTCCTCATCTAATTCATAATCGTGGATGAGTGTGCCTCTCGCAGCCTCAACTATTCCTACACCTTTTCCTGGTTCTCCCACTTCATTCCTTATATTATCGCTCTCCAGGTCTTCATCATGAGCCAACTCTTGGATCAACTCAGCTGCCTGAAGTACTTCTATCAATCTGGCCCAATGATAAGCCAGAGTCGAATGCACAGGATATCCAAGTGCGTCGAACATCTCTTCGTACTCTTCCTGAGCCTTCTCTGTCTTCATGCCATCAGAAGCGTTCACTCTACCCAATGGACCCACTCTGTAAACTCCAGAATCTTTTCCATCGACGAATCCTTTCCATCCTACATCTTTCAGGTATGGGAACTTCATGAAGCTCCAGGACTCTTTATGTTCTCTGATAACGTCTAGATAATCTATACCTGAAAAATCAGCAAAGTCCTCACCATCTGGGGACACGACGTTCACAACTCCACCAGTATGACTCAACTTCCCGTCTTCAGTCAATCCCATACTGTAGGTTTCTAAACGATCTTCCTTGATCGGTTTCTCAAATTCAGTCAATACCTTATCTTTGAACAGTTTGAGCGTGAACTGGGCAAATTCGACCATATCATCAGACAACTCGATGAGTTCCTGCCTCTCTTCTGAACTCAATGATTTGACCACGCCACCGGGCACACCAAAACTTGGATGGACAGCTTTTCCACCCAACATCCTGATGATCTTCTGACCTTTACCTCTCTGTTTAATAACTTTCTTTCCGATATCTTTACCCACTTCATCTATTACTCCCAATATATTCCTCGCTTCTTTTGGAGCATCCGTACCTACAAGGAAATCAGGACTAGCCAGGTAGTAGAAGTGTAGAAGGTGATCTGAATATATGTACCCGTTATAGAAAAGTTCTCTTAATTTCTTTGCAGGTTCTGGTGGTTCGACATCATAAGCTGCATCTAATGCTTTTGTAGATGCAAGGTGATGAGCTACTGGACAGACACCACATATCCTGCTGGTTATCGTCGGCATATCTTCAGCTCTTCTTCCCTCACAGAACTTCTCAAATCCTTTGAACTCGGGAACCTGAAGGTATGCGTTCTCCACTTCCTTATCATCATCTAAAAATATCTCTATTTTACCGTGACCTTCTAATCTTGTAATAGGATCTATCGAAATAGATTTTTTCTCACTCATCAGTATCACCTCTTTTATATTTTAGAATACTACTTGGTAGACTGAACCTGTAAAATGATCCTGTTGGATCTCTCACACTTCTCATAGCATCTCTGATCTCTTCTTCCGTCTTCCTTTCCTCACCCTCTATGGCGATCACGGAAGCTAATGCAGAAGCCATCCTACCGCCCTGGTCTACAACTTCTCTCGTCGGGCCATTACATCCTATACAGGGATGTCCTACAGATGGACAGGCTGCTTCACACATGCCTGCTGTAGCTGGTCCCATGCACAGTACGCCCTGATCCAACAAGCACTCATCAGGATTTATGTCGGTCTTCTCTTGGATTGGGACCAATTTCTCTATCTCCTTCTCTTCTCTTTCCATGGGACATTCGTCACATACGCTCTTTTCTGAGATGAAATCGTATTTACCGACTTCAGTATCATCGTCCAGCAAGGCAGGAAATGCTTTCTCCAGCTGGACGGGTAAAGGTGGACAGCCAGGTATGTAATAATCTACCTCAACAACATCATCCAATGGGCTCACATGAGCTGTCAATTCAGGAAGTTCAAGCTCTCCTTCTTCGACCTCACTTATCTTAGTAGGCATCGGACCTTTATCGGTAGATTTTGTATTGTATCCTTTATCCAGTAATTCTTCTCTACTGTGAAGATTTCCAAGACCGAACAGTCCTCCTATGCTTGAACAAGAACCATAGGCCACTACATTCTTTGATTTCTTTCTCAGCAGTTTGACCATCTCTTCGTTCTCTTCGGACCTTATCGACCCATTGATAAATATATAATCGAATTCATCATCATCCATCGCTCTTACATCATCATATTTAGGATCCATGGCACAGGGCCAGAATTTGATATCTGCCTGCTCTACTACGTCAAATATCATCTCTTCTATATCCAACACACTGACTTCACATCCACCACATGATGCGCACCAATAGAACCCTATACTTTTTTTACTCATTCTTCCACCTCCTCAGTTGAATGACCGTTCATATCCAATGGACCTAATTCACGTATCTCCTCTGTCATATCCCTCATCACTTCAGCGAACTTGCCGCCTTCGGCTGAGGATATCCATTCCAATCTCAATCTTTTAGGATCTATACCGAGGTCGTTCAACATAGTCCACAACAATTCAGTCTTCCTGATAGTCTTGTAGTTGCCATCGATGTAGTGACAGTCACCTGGATGACATCCAGCTATCAATACTCCGTCAGCCCCATCTTCAAATGATTCAAATACATGTTCCGGCGAAACTCTAGAAGAACACATGACTTTGATATTCAGTATATTAGGTGGATACTGTTCTCTGCTCACTCCTGCAAGGTCAGCACCTGCATAGCTGCACCAATTACACAAGAACGCCATTATCTTAGGTTCAAAATCGTCACTCATCATACCACCTCATCCATCAGTGCTGCTTTGATCATCGAGGATATCTGATCATCCTCGTATCCTTTCTGTTTGATAGCTCCAGAAGGACAAACACTTGCACAAGAACCGCATCCCTTACAGAGCACGTCTGTAACTTCTGCGATTTCATCCTCTTCATTGTAATCGATCGCCCCGTAAGGACATACAGATATACACATCTTACAGCCGCTGCAGATATCTTCGTTTATCTCAGCGATTATACCCTCACTGCTGGTATAACCACGCATCATAGGTACCGCTGCTTTAGATGCTGCTCCGT